>JBDUDZ010000089.1:0-9017 GCA_040002635.1 Rhodoglobus sp. | reverse complement strand
AGTTGAAAACGTCTGATTTACAGTCAGATCCCTTTGGCCGCTTGGGTAACTTGCCAGACGCTGTCGACCACGTGTAATCACCTGGCCGAACGCGCGAAACAAGAATACAAGCTTGCGGAGCGCGCGGCGACCAGCTGCTGGCGCGGCGCGCCAGCAGCGACCACAACGAGGCCGCCAAAACCGCAGAAAGTAGACAGCATCGCGCGGGTAGTATCGGCTCGACCAAGGGAGGTCAGCCCGCAATGCCCGGAATCAATGAGGTCGCCCAGCTCGCCGGCGTCTCTACCGCTACGGTGTCGCGCGCGCTCAGCGGCCACGGGCATGTCTCCGAACCCACCCGCCAACGTGTGCACGCTGCAGCGCTCGAACTCGAGTACGTCGTGTCGTCGAACGCGTCGAGCCTGGCCACCGGGCGCACCAAGAACGTTGGCGTGGTCATCCCATTTCTTAACCGCTGGTTTTACGGCGCGGTGCTCGAGGGCGCAGAGAGCGCACTGCTCAGCCACGGCTATGACCTCACCCTCTACAACCTGGGCGGCGGCGGCGAAGAACGGCGCAGCGTGTTCGAACATTTCCTGCTGCGAAAGCGAGTGGATGCCGTGATCGCCATCGCACTCGAACTCACCGAGAGCGAGGTGAGCCGCCTGCACGATCTTGGAAAGCCCATCGTCGGTGTCGGCGGCTCCATCCAGGGAGTGCGCACCCTGAGCATCGATGACCCCGGAGTGGCGCGCCTGGCAACGGAGCACCTCATCTCCCTCGGTCACACGGCAATTGCGTTAATCGGCGGCAATAGTGCGTTGGAGCTGGACTTCCACGTTCCCGCACAGCGCCGAGGCGGCTACGAGGGGGCGCTCAGTGATGCGGGCATCCCCGTCGATCCTGAACTTTTTCAGGCGGCCGACTTCACCCTGCAGGGGGGCTATGCCGCAGCGAAGCAGCTGCTGGGCAACCCGCGCAAGCGACCGACCGCGGTGTTCGCTGCCTCAGACGAGATGGCCATTGGCACGATTCTTGCCGCGCGCGATCTCGGCCTGCACGTTCCCGACGATGTCTCGGTGATCGGCGTCGACGACCACGAACTCGCCGACTTCTTCGGGCTGTCAACAATCGCGCAGTTCCCCGCACTGCAGGGTCGCATCGCAGTAGACATCGTGATGGATCAACTGAACCCCGGTCACCGAGTCGGCGGCACACACACGCCCCTGCCGTTCGAGCTCATCGTGCGCTCGAGCACGGCGCGGCCGAAGGCCTAGCGCGTCTTGTCGTAATAGCGCTGCGCCGCAGCCATCACGTCGGCACGGTACTGCGACCCGGCGTTGTAGGAGGCGATTCCCGCTCGCCAGCCCGACGCGGTATCCATGCCCTTGCTCGCGTTGCAGAGGTAGTTGGCGGCGGCGACCGCGGCATCCGCGATGTTCTGGGGATCGGGCACCCCATCGCCGTTGCCGTCGGACGGCCAGCTCGCCCAGGTGCGAGGGATTATCTGCATTGGTCCGACCGCACGGTCATACTCACTGTTGCCGTCGAGCGCCCCGCCATCGGTATCCGGAATGTTGGCCGTGTCACCGCCGTCGAGAATCGGGCCATAGATCGGGGGCTGCACAGCGAAGTCTGATCTGATCACCGAGCCACCGTGCCTGCCATGGTCGCTCTCGATGAGCCCGATTCCGGCAAGCGTGTTCCACCCCAGGCCACACTCTGGGGTGACTTCAGCGCTACGAACCACCGCACCCGCATAGGCCAGGACGGCCAGCTCAGGGATGCCCGTGGCATTCGCGACTCGCTTCGCCCAGTCTGGGTCAATCATTCCGACATAGCCCGGACCAGTGGGAGTCGACGCCAGCGGCGGGAAGGCGGCCTGTTCCGGGAAATCGCGGGCGCCCGCGGTCGGAGCGACTACCTGCGCAACCCGCGGCGCGGCGAGCACGAAGGCAACGACCAGGAGTGCGATCACCAGCACCGACCCCGCGGCGGTGAGCAAAATGCGGGTACGTCTCGCCATGACCCAAGTCTCCGCCACAGACATGGGTGTACGCCGCGCAAGTACCATTGGCATATGGCAGATTCCACATTCGACATCGTCAGCAAGGTCGACCACATGGAGGCCGAGAACGCCGTCAACCAGGCGCAGAAGGAAATCCTCACGCGCTACGACTTCAAGGGAGTCGGCGCATCGGTGGAGTGGAGCGGCGAGAAGCTGCTGCTCAAGGCGAGCGCCGAAGAGCGCGTGAAGGCAGTGCTCGAGGTGCTCGAGCAAAAGTTCATCAAGCGTGGGATCTCGCTGCGCAGTCTCGACACCGGCGACCCTTACCCGAGCGGCAAGGAGTTCCGCATCGAGGTGAACCTGAAGAACGGCATCTCGTCTGAAGACGCCAAGAAGGTCTCCAAGATCATCCGCGACGAGGGGCCCAAGAGCATCAAGAGCCAGATCCAGGGCGATGAGCTGCGCGTCTCCTCGAAGAGCCGCGACGACCTGCAGGCGACGATGGCTCTGCTCAAGGGCAAAGACCTCGACGTCGACCTGCAGTTCGTTAATTTCCGTTGATGCGCCGCCGCCACTGCGGCGCATTTCCGTTGATGTGCCGCCGCTCCTGCGGCGCGGTTCCGCTGATCGCCTGATGGTCTCGCGTTTCGAAGTGGCGGTGCGCCTCGACATTCCCGTCGAGATGGCGCAGCGGCACGGGATCCCGCCCAAGCTGAGCGAAGCCGAGTTCGCCGAACTGGACTCGAACCCGCCGACCTGGCTCGTGCAGTCCCGGGCCAATCGCACCGGCAAGCCGGTCTGGGTGCAGCTCAAGTGCGAGGTCTGTGGCTACGAAGAGGCCGCGCGACCTAAGAAGTGGTGGCCGGCGTTCACCTACCTCAGCTGCGACTTTCACGACATCGACGACCTGCCCGAGCCCGCCGATGGAATGTACCGCGAAGAGTTCGACGGCATCGGAACGCGGTTCGTCGGCATCGTCGACGCGAAGGGCTAGAACCCTCCGTCACTAGACTGCCTCCGTGGTGTTCACGACGGCAGACGGCTGGTTCAGCATCACCCTTGCCGTGGTGCTGTTTCTCGGCGACTTCACCGTGCGGGTGCTCTCGCTCATCTACGTGCCACGCAATCGCCGGCCGCAGACCGCGACGGCCTGGCTGCTGGCGATCTACTTCATCCCGTACGTCGGCATCCTGCTGTTCCTGCTGCTCGGCAGTCACCGGCTGCCCAAGAAGCGGCGGGATAAGCAACAGGAAATCAACAAGTACATCCTTGAAACCACCGACGGCATCGAAGACGTCATTGAGAACGAGACCTGGCCGCTGTGGTTGCGCCCGATCGCCCAGCTCAACCGCAATCTCGGCGCGATGCCCCTGGTCGGCGGCAATGACGCCCAACTCTTCCCCGAGTACGAAAAGTCGCTTGAGGCGATGACCGCAGCCGTGCGCGACGCGAAGCGCTATGTGCACGTCGAGTTCTACATCCTCTCGCTCGACCACACGACCGCGCCATTCTTCGATGCGCTCGAGGATGCCGTGAAGCGCGGGCTGAAAGTGCGCGTGCTTCTCGACCACATCGCCTCAGTTCGCTCAGTGGGTTACCGCAAGACTGCGCGCAAACTCACCAAGATCGGGATGACGTGGGAGTACATGCTGCCCATCATGCCGTTCAAGGGCAAGTGGCAGCGGCCCGATCTGCGCAACCACCGCAAGCTCCTCGTTCTCGACGGCAAGGTTGCCTTCACCGGCTCGCAGAACTTCATTGACTCGAGCTACAACAAGCGGGGAAACATCAGGCGCGGGCTGCATTGGAAAGACCTCATGGTGAGGTTCGAGGGGCCGATTGTTGCCGGCATCAACGCGCTGTTCGTCACCGACTGGTACACCGAGACGAACGAACTACTCCTGCGCGAGACAGAGGGTGTGCCGCGACCCGTGCGGGTGGATCCGCTGGATGCCCAGGTCGTGCCCAGCGGCCCGGGTTTCGACGGGGAGAACAACCTGCGCCTGTTCAATTCGCTGCTCTATGCAGCGACCGAGCAGGTGATCATCACGTCGCCTTACTTCGTTCCCGACGGGTCGATGCTCTACGCGATCACCACCGCCGCGCAGAGCGGGCTCGACGTTCAGCTCTTCGTGTCTGAGATCGGTGACCAGGCCGTCGTCTTCCACGCGCAGCGCAGCTACTACGAAGAGCTGCTGCGTGCAGGAGTGCGCATCTTCCTCTACAAGGCGCCGACCGTGCTGCATGCCAAGTTCTTCACGATCGACCACGAGGTGGCGGTGATCGGCTCGAGCAACATGGACATGCGCTCCTTCAGCCTCGACCTCGAGATCTCGGTGATGGTGCGTGGCAAGACCTTCATCGACGACCTGAAAGCCTTGCAGGACACCTATCGCGAAGTAAGCCGCGAGCTGACGTTGGATGAGTGGCTGGGCCGCTCCCGAGTCGCCGCGACCTTCGACAACATCGCCCGACTCGCGGCGGCGCTGCAGTAACTCGGCACTGCCTCAGGCCCGCGTTCCAGCAGGTCGGCACTCCAGCAGCTGCTGCGCGCCCTCGCAGCGTATGCCGATCAGCTCTTGTTAGAGATTGCGATCATTTGGTCGCGATCGACCACCTTGATCCGGGTGCGACCAACATCCTCGCCGAGCGCGAGCTCGTGCGCATCGAGGTTGTGCCAGCCACCGAGGTTCGTGTACTCGATGCCGCGGCTTTCGAGCAGTGCCGTCACGGCGTCCTCCTCGGGGTGTGCGGGTGACCACCAATCGGCCTGCCCGTGCATGAGGTGTTTGACGGTCTCCATCGCATCGCTCTTGGTATGGCCGATGAGGCCAACCGGGCCACGCTTGATCCAGCCCGTCGCGTAAATACCCGCAACCGGCTCGTCGTTGTCGTCGAGCACCTGGCCTTCACGGTTCGGGATGACGCCGCGCCGCTCGTCAAACGGAAGCTCAGGCAGCGGCGACCCGAAGTACCCCACCGCCCGGTAAATCGCCTGCACCGGGATCTCGCGAATCTCGCCTGTGCCCACGACACCGCCCTCGCCGTCTGGCGTGGTGCGCTCATACCTGAACGACGAGCCCGTGTACTCAAGCGGGTTCGCGTAGAAGTGCAGATGCAGCCGCCGCGACGCCGCGCCAGTCTCGCGTTCGCGCCACTGGTTCAACACCTTGTCGATGACCATCACCTGCTTGTTTGTGGCGATGGCCGTCTTCGACGCCTCGTCGTACTCGAAATCTTCGTCGTAGACGATCATGTCGACGTCGTTCAGCTCACCCATCTCGCGCAGTTCCAGCGGAGAGAATTTGACCTGCGCTGGCCCGCGGCGGCCGAAGACGTGCACGTCGGTAACGGGCGAGGCTTTGAGCACCGCGTAGACGTTGTCCGGGATCTCGGTCGGCAGCAGGTCGTCGGCGTGCTTGGCCAGCATCCGGGCGACATCTAACGCAACATTGCCGTTGCCGATGACGGCGACCGAGTTGGCCGTCAGCGGCCACTCGCGCGGGAAGTCCGGGTGGCCGTCGTACCAGCTCACGAAGTCGGCGGCTCCGTAGCTGCCGGGCAGATCGATTCCGGGAATCACGAGAGGGGCATCCCGAATCGCACCGGTCGAGAATATGACGGCGTTGTAGTGCTGCTTGAGGTCGTCGAGGGTGATGTCGCGACCGAAGAGCACGTTGCCGAAGAGCCGAATCTGCCCGGAATCGAGCACATCTTTGAGCGCAGTGATGATTCCCTTGATGCGGGGGTGGTCCGGCGCGACACCGTAACGGACGAGACCGTAGGGCGCCGGCAACTGCTCGAACAGGTCGATCGAGACGTCGAAAGCCTTCTCGGCTTTCAGCAGGATGTCCGCGGCATAGATGCCGGCGGGGCCAGCCCCGACGATGGCCAGGCGAAGCTTGGTCATTGGTTTTTGTTCCGTTCGTGGTCGCGAAGTCCGACCTGAAAGTCTAGTTGCTGCGCTCGACTATCGTTTCCGCGAAGCGGGTAAGTGCCTTCTTGACCGGGCCTTCAGGCAGCGGCGCGAGGGCCTCTACTGCTTCGCGCGACCACCGGTGCGCCTCGGCGAGGGTGCGCTCAGTCACCGAGTGCAGTCGGAGTTCTTCGACAGCAGCCGCGAAATCTTCGTCGTCACCCTGGCCGTAGAAGCTCGAGTTGACGTCGCGTTCGATGCGCCGCAATAACTCATCCGCGTCAGAATCGACCTTGGCCAACTCACGAAGGTAGAGCAGGGGAAGTGTCGACACTCCGGCCCGCAGGTCGGTGCCCGCAGCCTTGCCCGTGACCTCGATCTCGGGCGACAGGTCGATGATGTCGTCGATGAGCTGGAAGGCGACGCCGATTTTCTCGCCGAAGATCTTCGCCGGCGCCGCGAACTCCTCGGGAGCATGCGAGAAGATCACACCGACCTCGGCGGCGGTCGCGATGAGCGAACCGGTCTTATCCGCCAGCACCTGCAGGTAGTGCTCGACAGGATCGTCGTCACTGCGCGGGCCGAGCGTTTCGTGAAGCTGCCCAAGACACAGGCGCTCGAAGGTGTCTGACTGCAGCGTGATTGCTCGCTCACCCAGCGTTGCCACGAGCTTGCTCGCGCGGGCGAACAGCAGGTCTCCCGTGAGTATCGCAACGGAGTTGCCCCAGACCGTCTGCGCGCTGGGCACCCCGCGCCGCACCTGAGCCTCATCCATGACGTCGTCGTGGTAGAGCGATGCGAGGTGGGTGATCTCAATGGCCTGGGCCGCCACGATGACTTCGCGGGTGTTGCCCTCACCGAGTTGCGCGGTCAGCAGCGTGAGCACGGGGCGCACGCGTTTGCCGCCCGCGTCGAGCAGGTAGCGGCTCGTGACATCCGCGATCTCGTCGGCAAACCGCATCTGGTCGAGCAAGCCAGCTTCGACAGTCTCGAGGCCCTGCTCAAGCGCGTCGACGAACTTGCGTTCGTCGCTCGAGGCGAAGAGCTTCTCGCCCAACCCCAGCGAAGAGCTCAGTGCTTTGCTCCGGCGAGCGAGAGGAGCGGCTGGGATCATGCCCCCGGCACCACCTTGATGGCGCCGGTCGCGATGCTCTTGCGCTTGGCAACCGAGGCGAGCACTGAGGCATCCATCGGCTTGGTGCCGCGGTGCAGGGCGACGATTCCGGCGGTGAGGTTGCGATAGGCGACGCGCGTGAAACCCGCCGCGCGCAACCACTGGCTGAGCTTGCCCTGGTCGGGCCACGCCTTGATGGATTCGGCCAGGTAGCTGTAGGCATCCGGATTCGAGCTCACCCGGTCGGCGATCGTCGGCATCACGTATTGCAGGTAGGTGTAATAGCCGGCGCGGAAGATGGGCACCGGCGGTTTCGAGAACTCGCACACGACGACGCGACCGCCCGGCTTGAGCACGCGGTACATCTCGCCGAGAGCCAGCTTCGGCTCGCTGACGTTTCGCAGCCCGAAGCTGATCGTCACCGCGTCGAATTCGTTGTCGCCGAACGGCAGCTTCGTCGCGTCCCCCTCGACGAACTCGATTTTGGGATGCTTGCGGCGGCCCTCCGCGACCATGCCTGCAGAGAAGTCGAGAGCGACTACCGTGGCGCCGTTCTTCTGAAGCGCCACCGAACTGGTGCCGGTGCCCGCAGCCACATCGAGGATGCGCTCACCGGCGGCGGGCTCGATCGCGCGCACCATCGCGGCGCGCCAGAGGATCGCATTGCCACCAGAGAGCACCGAGTTTGTGCGGTCGTAGTTCTTCGCAACGGCGTCGAACATGCTGGCTACCTCATCCGGCCGCTTGCTCATGTCCGCCTTGCTCATGCGTCAAGTCTACGGTTCGCGTCCATGAGTGGGGTTCGAAGCCGAGGGTAGTCTGGAAGGGTGCATGTGTCGTCGGTCCGCCTCGACGACGCCACGCCCCTCATCGGCCTTCTTGACTCAGCCCGGCCGCTCGCGTTTCTTCGCAATGGCGATGGCATCGTGGGCATCGGCGAGGCGCTTCGCTTAGAGTTCAGCGGCCCGTCCAGAATCGCGGATGCTGCCGCTGCCTGGCGCGCGCTGGTGGCAAGTTCAACAGTCGACGACGCCGTCGGGCTCTCGGGTTCTGGGCTCGTTGCCCTTGGCAGCTTCGCCTTCGCTGATGACTCGGAGTCCACTTCGGTGCTGGTCGTGCCCGCTGTGCTTATCGGGCGCCGCGGTTCGGTGACGTGGATCACGACAGTCGACGATGCCCGCCTTCCCGCGCCGACCCCGCCCGGTGTCGACTTCGCTGTGCGGTTCGCTCCCGACCATATGTCGCCCAAGGCATATGCCGCAGCGGTCTCCTCCGCAGTCGCCCGAATCGCGGCCGGGGAGGCGAGCAAGGTCGTGCTGGCGCGCGACCTCGTGGGATCGCTGCCGGACGACCCCGACCTGCGCCTGCCCATCGCACGGCTCGCCTCGGCGTATCCCGACACCTTCACCTTCGCGCTCGACGGCCTGATTGGCTCGAGCCCGGAGACACTTGTCCGGGTCGAGGGCAACACTGTGAGCGCACGGGTGCTCGCCGGCACGGCCCCCCGTGGCGCGGATGACGCGGCAGACGCCCTGGCCCGCGACGCGATCACCTCCTCCGCCAAAGACCGCGCCGAGCACGACTTCGCCCGCGCCGGAGTCATCACCGCCCTCGAGCAGCACGCCAGCGGAGTGTTCGCCGCAGCCCCCTTCCCGCTCGCCCTGCCCAACCTCTGGCACTTGGCGAGCGACGTGACGGGCACCCTCACCGACGGATCGTCGGCTCTCGACCTCGTCGCGGCGCTGCATCCCACCGCTGCCGTCGCGGGTGCACCGACCGATGCTGCGCTGCGGATCATCGCCGAGCTCGAGCCCTTCGACCGCGGCCGCTACGCCGGACCGGTCGGCTGGGTCGGCGCCAACGGCGACGGCGAGTGGGCGGTCGCCCTGCGCTGCGCACAGGTGGACGGCGCGTCGGTGCGAGCCATCGCCGGGGCCGGCATCGTCGCGGACTCCGACCCTGCGCTGGAGCTCGCGGAGACGACGCTGAAGTTCCGGCCG
>JBDUDZ010000088.1:0-9094 GCA_040002635.1 Rhodoglobus sp. | reverse complement strand
AACGGATCACGGGCCCAGCAAGGACTGGTTCTCATCACCCGACTGGGCGCCTTCTACAGCGACGCAGGCACCAACCTCACGGAACTCCGCCGGGGGCTCATGCAGGCGCGAGGGGAGGCCATCGATCGGATGCTCGCACGCGCAGTCGACCGTGGGGAGATCGACCCAGCGAAACTCACCCCTCGAACCCGGCGGGTGGCGTTCGACCTGTTTCTGCACGAATTGATGCTCACGCTCGAACCCGTGCCCGACGACAGCATCGCCGAGATTGTCGACGAGATCTTCCTCCCGCTCGTCGCCCCGTGATGCTCAGCTCGCGCGGGCTCCTCGAAGAGGCTCGGCCGGGCGGGGCGTCGACAACGCGCCGAGGTCTGACACAGACAGGTACGGCACTTCGTATACCTCGTCGCCCAGGTCACCTTCCGGGCGCTCGGTCAGGAGCGTGAACTCGACGGATGTCCACGTGCGAGGATCGACGGCGAACGCCACCGAATGCACGTTCTTGCCGCCGGCCAGTTCGTCGACTCGCTCGGACGCCTCCCGCACGAGTTCTTCGAGCACACGACCCTCACGCACCTGTTCGACGTGTCGCACCGCCCAGGTGGGTGCGGATGAAGCATCCGCGCCGAAGGCGACTCGCGTCCCCAGCCAGGTCTGCACGATGGGCCGCCCATACGCGCGCGCCACACCATCGAATCCACCGCCCTCCCAGAGGAAGCGGTTGGCGGCGGCCGGATCGCTCCACACGTAGAACGGCGCGTACTGGTTGACCGGCGAGCCGTTCTTTCCCTGCTCGCGAAAGAGGAAGGCCTTGAACCCCAGGCCCGGAAGGGCGTCGAATCGCTTGCCGATGAGCGGGATGCGGTCGCGAAGTGCGTCCATGTCAAAAGTTTGGGGCAGCGTGAGCTGGTAGTTCATGGCGAGCATCGACTCAGGCTTTCAGTTTCGTGCTGCGGCGGAAGAGAGTTGAGATCGCAGGAGGTCGATCGTGCCCTCGATCGCGTCGGCGAACGGGTGTTCATCATTTGCGGCTTTCGAGAGCACATACGCTCCTTGCACCGTCGCGGTGATGCTCGCAGCCAGTCGGCCGGGCGGTATCGTCGAAACGAACTCTCCCGAGCGCTGCCCCTCCTCCAGCAGTCCGGTGATTCTTGAGCGCAACCGGAAGAGGGTCTGCTCGACGGGAGCCCGAAGGGCAGGCGAGGCCATGACCTCGGCATCCTCGGTCATGCGCCCGATCGGGCACCCGCGCAGAACGGGACGCTCCCGGCGCAGATAACTGACCAGGCGATCGAAAACCGACCCCGCTGAATCGAGCGACTCTGCGGCGGCAGCGACCAGCGCATCCCCGCTCTCCTGGAGGGCGACAGCGGCAAGTTCCGGTTTTCCGGCGAAGTGGTGATACATGCTTCCCTGGCCGACACCGGCACCGTCCTGGATGTCGCGGGGGCTGGTTCCGGTGTACCCGCGCTCCCAGAGCAGTCGGCGGGTTGCCGCAATCAGCCGAGCGCGACTGTCGAGGTCACGCCTCGGCATCGCCTGAAATCTCCAGGACGATCTTTCCGATTCCGGGCGCAGCAGTGAGCGCTTCGTAGGCATCCCGGACTTGCTCAAGGGGAAAGCGTGCGCGAACGGGCAACTCGATCTCGCCCGAAGCGACCCAGTGGGCGAACTCGACCACCGCAGAGCGGATGTCGGGAAGCTGGTACATGCCCTGGTTCCGGATGCCGAGTCGCTGGCCAGACTCGAAGTCGATGATGGAGTCGATTCGATCGGGTGCGACGCCCAGCGCAATCGCAAGATCGGCCTGGCCGTCGCCGTGGGTGTCAAGAAACGCGTCGACTCCATTCGGAGCGGAACGCCGGATTCTTTCCTCGACGCCGTCTCCATAGACGACCGCCTGGATGCCCCGGGCGATCAAGGCATCCTGATCCGCAGCGCCGGCGGTTCCGATCACGGTCACGCCGTGCCGGATCAGAAGTTGCGCCGCGACGAAGCCGATTCCGCCGGCGGCTCCCGCGACGACAGCCGTCTCACCGCTGCGTGGCCGCACCGAGTCGACCATGGAGATCGCTGTCGCACCGGCGATGGGGATGATTGCAGCCGTTTCCCAATCGACGTCCTTCGGCTTGGGCAGCACGTTCGACACCGGCAGGACGACCTCGTCGGCCTGGGCATCTCGCCCGTCAGAGAACCCGATGACCTCGTCACCGATAGCCACGCCATGCACCTGGTCTCCGACGGAGATGACGACCCCGGCAAACTCTGTGCCCTGTCCCGAGGGAAAATGCGCGGGCGCGAAGGCATCCATCGCTCCTTCTCGGATCGCGGCCTCTCCGGGGTTGACACCTGCGGCTCGAACTCGCACCGTAACTTCGTCATCACCCGGTGCGCGTGTCGGAACGTCCTCGACATGCAGTTCATCGAGGCTGCCGTACTGATCGAATCGGACTGCGCGTGGCATCGTGCTCCTCGTGCTCAAGGGACCGGATGCTGCTCGGCGAGGGCCTCGGCGGAGAGCAGCGTGTACATACTACTAGGTACAGTCCTAGAGCAGCGTAATCCTATTTCTCTGCGGAGGCCCGGGTTGCGCTCCCTCATGGCGCGAGGTACTGTACTTGTGTACATATACAGTTGGAGAATGCATGGAGATCGTCTTATCGTCCAGTTCCGGCGTGCCGATCTACGAGCAAATCAAGTCGCAGGTCCGGTCAGCGATCTACGGCGGTGATCTTGAAGTGGGGGAGCAACTTCCCTCGCTAAGGCAACTGGCGGCAGACCTCCGCGTCAGCCTGATCACTGTCACTCGTGCGTACAACGACCTTGTCGCAGAGCGGCTGGTGATGAACGAGCACGGTCGCGGCTTCGTGGTTGTCGCTGTCGATCCCGACAGTGCCAGTGCCGCGCTGGGCGCCCGCGTTGACTCTGCGATCACGGAAGTCGTAGCCGCTGCACGCGGTGCCCGAATTAACAGGGCAGACCTGAACATCCTTCTGGATGAGAAATGGAGCAAGGCATGACCGACTCAGCGGTGAAAGTAACCGGTCTCACTCGCACGCAGGGCCAATTCCACCTCGGACCGCTCGACTTCGAACTCCCCACCGGGCTCGTCATGGGATTCGTCGGACCCAACGGATCTGGCAAGACCACCACGATCAAGACTCTGCTTGGGATGGTTCGGCCCGACTCGGGCCGCGTCGAACTCTTCGAAGGGATGTCGCCGGGTTCCGCATCCGCCAAGGAACGAATCGGCGTTGTTCTCGATCACCTCTTCATCACGCCCGAATGGAAGGTCGAAAGCCTCACGCGTCGGCTCGGCCCCTTCTTCTCAAACTGGGATCCCAGCACTTTCCAGGCATACCTCGACCGCTTCGGGATCAGCCGCGAGGCGCAGATCGGAACCCTGTCTCGCGGTGAAGGCGTCAAGTTGTCGGTGTCGATGGCGCTCGCGCATCATCCTGAGCTCCTTATCCTTGATGAGCCGACCAGTGGACTCGACCCCGTGTCGCGGGCCGATCTTGTCGACATCCTCCGCGAGTTCATGGTCGATCCGGATCACAGCATCCTGTTCTCGACCCACATCACTTCCGACCTAGACAACCTGGCCGACCTGATCATGGTCATCGACGATGGTCACATCGAATACTCGGGCACGGTCGATGGTCTGCGAGAAAGGTTCGCGATGGTGCACGGCACTGAACAGCTCAGCCCTGCAGCGGCCGGCAGCATCATGGGGCTCCGCCAGACCGGAAGTCGCTTTGACGGGCTTATCAGATCTGACGCAACGCCGCTCTTCGGCCAAACAACAGTGATCGACGACGCCACCACCGACGACGTTATTGTCCATCTCGCCCGTCGCGGCGCAACGCAGAAGGAGCACTCATGATCGGCACATTCGCTCGTTTCGACATCGTCAACTTCGCTACTCCCGTGAGGCGAGTGGCACCAGCCCTATTGCTCGTCCTCGCTACGGCGGTGGCCACGCCCTGGCCCATGTTCGCTATCGGAACTGCCGCAATCGTGATGAGTTTGCTGGCGGCGAACCCCTTCTCCGCCGACGAACTCGGCCACCTCGACACTCTGTATTCCACCCTGCCGATTACACGCCGGAACGTCGTGATTGGGCGCTACCTCGCACTTGTGCTGGTCTACCTCGCGACTGCATTACTTGCAAGCATCGCGGCGATCATCATCACTCTGGCAGGCCGCCACGACATCGACATCCTCGCCCTTGCCGCCATCAACGTCGCTGCGTTCCTTGTGTTCGCGGTCTCCGTGGCAGTGCAATTGCCGTTCTTCTTCAGTGTGGGAGCCACCCGGGCGCGACCGATGATCTTCATTCCTGCCGTTGTATTTGGTGGAGGTGCGGCATTGGCTTCACAAACGGGACTCTTGTCACGCATCGACTTCGCGACAGTCATCTCCGCGAACCTTGGGATCCTGTGGGTGGCCGTGCCTGTAGTCGCCGTCGCTGCGCTGGCCGGGTCGATCGCGATCTCCTCTGTTCGCTACGGCCGTCGGGCGCTGTAACGACCCGGATTGACATACCGGGATCGAGGAGCGCCTTGCGCGCGTGCTAGATGACGGCGGCTGCGACCAGCAAGGCGAATGCCACGATCGCCGCCGAGCTGCGCACCACATCGATCAAGGCCCACCGACGGATGACTGATTTCCAATCGGCCGGCGGATTGCTCACATCCCATTTGAAGAAGCGGTCGTTGATCGGCACCGTTCCGGCGAAGACGACCACAAGGTAGATTGCGTAAACCGCGACCGCGGCGGCCCTGAGTCCGTACGCGGAACCGCTGCTTGTCACGACAAGGCAGACGACAGCGGCAGCCACGGACGGCAGCATGATTGCAGGAACTATCACTCGTACGATCCGGACGATCTCGTGTCGCGCTCGGAGGTGCACGTCGTCAGGCATCGCGTTCAGCGCCGGATGAATTCCGTACCGTACGACAGTCTCGATGCCCGCCAGAAGCCCCGCGAACATCAGCCCGACGCCCACGAGAATGTTCACACGCTGACCATAGCCGACAAGCCCGACGCTCACGGAGGTGTCGCGCTTTAGTCTGCTGACGCAGCGCCTGGCTTCTCACGTCGGATGCCGTCATCGCCGACCAACCCGCTGAGTTGTGCCTCCGTCGTGCGTCGAGCGCATCTCCGGGCCGGGTGGCAAGGAGCGGTGGTTTTAGCGGTAAGGCCTAGGAGGGGAGGTTCACACGCCGGTACCGCCCTTTCGCCTGTCACGTTATGCTCCGGTTACGGCATCAATGCTGAGCTGGGGGGTTGCCACCATGCTGCATGCGGTAATTCGTGCTTTGGCGCGGGTGTGGCTTTTGACCTCCAGAAAGTCTTGGCGGAGTTTGCCCCGCCCGACAGACGCTCCTGTTGTGCACGCGCCGGGGGTCGACCCCGATCGAGTGCTCTTCATCGGCTCGGGACCGATTGTCGGCTATGGCGTGCTCTCATACGACCTGAGCATCAGTGGCGAGGTAGCACGACAGGTGTCCCAGATCACTCGTCGCGGTGTTGACGCAGATATTGTCGCGGATCCAAACCTCGACATCGCCACGGCCACAATCGCTCTCGAAAACCTGCACATCGAGCGCTACGACGCGGTTGTTCTCATGCTGGGGTCAATTGAGGTGGTGACCCTGTATCCGCTCGCGCGGTGGAGGCGGGATCTGATTCTGCTGCTCGATCGGTTGGCAACTGAAGGCTCGGCCAGCTTGCAGATCCTGGTGATCGGTGCGCCGCCGCTGGCGAAGATAGTGCGGGTGCCGTTGCCGGCGGTCTTCGCCGCACATGGCCAAGCGATCAACCGCATCACCGAATCCGTGGTCGAGGATCGGGGCAATGTCACGTTCGTGCCGCTGGATCCGGAAGTGCAGGATCTCGTCAGGAATGCCAGCCGCTCAGTGCATGTGACGTGGGCGGGTTTCATCGCGCCGTCGTTGGCGGCGGCACTGGTGGGTGCGCCGACGCGAATTGAGGACGTTGACGAGGCAGCCCGCATGGCCGCACTGTTGCGGCTCAATCTGCTTGACAGTGCCCCTGACGACAACATTCAGGAGGTGGTCGACCTGGCGCTCAGCCTGTTCGACGCGAGCGGTATCTCGTTCAGCGTCGTCGACAATGACCGTGAGTGGGTGAAGGCCGCGGCAGGCCTGTCGGTGGGGCGAACCGAGATACCGCGCTCCGAATCGTTCTGCGCGACCACCATCGAACAGTTACGACTCTTCTCTATCGCCGACATGACGAAAGATCCCCGCTATCGCGATATGCCCCTGGTTACAGGCCCGCCCGGGCTGCGGTTCTACGCCGGATACCCGGTCGAAGCCCCGAACGGTCAGCGCATCGGAGCCCTGTCGATCATCGACACGAAGGCCCGCACACTCAGCGAAGTCGAATCCGCGCTGCTGCGAGAACTTGCATTGCGGGTGCAGGGGATGGTCTGGGATCGGGCCGGTGCGGGGCCCGGTCGCTGAGCGGAGGCGGCCCGACGACCGAGGCCGCCGGGCCGTGAACCGCTCGCTGAACTATCCCTTGCTGAAGCTGGCTTGAGCTTCCTCTACGGTGAGGAAGACGCCGAGGGTCTGGGCGAGTCGCGTCGTTGCGATGAACCCTTCACCCCAGCGTGCCTCGATCATGCCGGCGAATTCGCCGTCGACTTTTCCTACCCAGAGGCCGGACTGCACGGCAGTCCATTCGGTCGTGGATGCGGTGCGCGCCGGTTTTGTCGCATTGCCCGGCCTGGGCGCGGTGATCGTCATCTGGCTCTCCTTTGCTTTCGTCATTGAATGCGAGGTTCGCTCTGTGGTGCAGAAAGTGCCTGCTGACCTGCGTGCTGTACAGATGAGTAAACCCCTGCCGGGGCGCGCTGTCGAGGGCTTGCAGCGAACCCGCAGTGAACGGGGGGTTCTACCCGGGTAGTTCTGCCTCTGGATCGATACTGTTGAGATCGTGGACAACCCGATAGTTAGCGCCAGAGACGCCGCCAACGATCCACGAATATTGGTATTTGGCCGCCTGCTGGGTGCGGCGAACCGTTTGGACTACATTCTCGGGCGCGCGCTCGAAGAAGAGGTCGGCATTCCGCACTCACTATTCGAGCTCCTTCTGGTCATCGGTCGCGCCGGCGAGAACGGGACGAGCCTGCGCGACATTGCGCAAGCTCGGGTGCTGACCTCTGGCGGGGCTACTCGCCTGGTGAAACGAGCCTCCGAGCAGGGGCTTATCCGCCAACAGACGTCAGTGGAGGATGCTCGAAAACAAATCGTTCACCTCACACCGACCGGCGAAGCCTTGCTGGTTCGGGCGAGCACGTTTCACGTGCACAACATCGAGCGCTACCTCATCGACGTGCTGCCGGCCGATCAAGCGAAGGTTTTTGCGGAAGCGATCAAGAGCCTGAGCCAGAATGCCGCCCGATCACTGCCCACCATGCCGTGAGCAATTCGGCACCGGCGGGAATAGCTGACTAGTCAGCTATTGTTGACCCTTTCATGCGGCGAGTTGCGCCGCTGGCCCCGAGCGTTATCGAGGCCCAACGGAAGGATGCTTTCTCATGTCGCTCAACTACGAGGTCTTCGACCTCGACTTCCCCGTCGGTTCACCCAACAAGTCCGCCGTGTTGGTCACCGGTGAAACCGAGGCTCTCCTCGTGGACGCGGGATTCACCCGTGCAGATGGACACCGACTCGTCGCGGCGATCCTCGACTCGGGCAAGTCGCTGAAGACAGTCTTCGTGAGCCACGCAGACCCCGACTTCTATTTCGGGCTTGAGGTAGTTGCCGATGCGTTCCCCGACGCCGCGCTTGTCGCCACCCCCATCGTGATCGCACACATCCAGTCATCTTTCGAAGGCAAGCTCACGGCATGGGCAAGCCTCGGAGCGAACCTCCCGACGCGACTGGTTCCCCTCGCTGCGCTAACTGATAGCTTCCTTGAGGTGGATGGGCAGCGCCTGCAGCTGCGGGGCGGATCCGAGATCCTTCCCGACCGTGGCTACCTGTGGAGCGCCGAAGATCGCGCAATCCTGGGCGGCGTTCTGGTGTTCCAGCAGGAGCACGTCTGGACGGCAGACACCGCAACCCCCGCACATCGCGCGGCATGGGTCGAACTCCTCGACGAGATGCTGGCCCTCGACGCCCAGCTGGTGATCGCCGGCCACCGTCTCCCCGGCACCGCCAACGACTCCAGCGCTCTCGAGTACACCCGTTCGTACCTGCTGGAGTTCGAGACCATCCTCGCCGCTTCCGCAGATGGCGCAGCCACCACAGCCGAACTCATCGCGACCTACCCCGACTCCGGCATGCTCATCGCCGCGACAATCGGACCGAAGGTAGCCAAGGGAGAGATGACGTGGGGCTGAACGACGGCACCGACTTCGCCATTTCCACGGCACCACGCGATGTGGTGCGTCGGCAGTATCTCGCCTCCGCGGCGGGAGACCTCGATGCACTTCGTGCCACCCTGGCACCGGACGTCGAGTGGACCGAGATGGCGGGCTTCCCCCTCGCGGGCACCTACCGCACCCCGGAAGGCGTCACCGCCGGCGTGATGGAAACGCTCGGGCGCGACTGGGATGGCTGGATCGCCCACGATGACGCCTACGTCGTCGAAGGCGAGAACGTCGTTGTCTTGGCGCGCTACACGGCCACGCACCGCACGACGAGCAAGAGCCTCAGCGTTCGGGTCGCTCATTCCTTTATCGTGCGGGGCGGCCTTATCGTTCGCTTCGAACAGTTCGTGGACACCAAGAAAGTCGCCGAAGCGGCCTCGGAGTAGAACACGCAGACCCGCCCGGTCAGATGGTGATCCGGGCGGGTCGTGCAAAAGCTGCCTCCTTCACAAGAAAATCGCGCGACACGCCGTAAACACAACATGTAGTGGAATGACACGGGTGTCATTCCGGTTATATAGTGAGTGCACCCCGGCAGAGCGCCGGATTCCGCAGGACTGAGAAGGCCACGGAAAAGAAGACTTGAGGAGGTTCGAAATGGACAACGACGACACCGTCGGCGGTTACGCAGTTCCCGTCGACCCAATGGATCTTCTGCAGTGCGATAGCTGCCAGTAGGCGCTA
>JBDUDZ010000087.1:0-9116 GCA_040002635.1 Rhodoglobus sp. | reverse complement strand
CCGCCGCCGAGCCGGCCGTGCACCATCGATGCGAAACCCGGCACGAGCACGTCGCCCATGGTCGTCGCGCAGGCCAGCATCCGCAGGTCGGCAGCGTGGATGCCGCGATCGTCGAGCGCTGCGGTCAGGGCCTTGACCGCCAGCTGCTCGTTGAGCTCTGTAGGTTCACCGTGCTCATCGAGGGCGTAGTGCCGCTGCCGGATGCCGTTCGACGCAAGCACTTGGCGACGGATGCGCTCGGTGACACGATCATCGCCGCCGAGTCGCGCGGCTATGCCGTCGTTGTCGACAGGATCCCCCGGAAGGTAGCTGCCGAAGCCCGTCAGGTACGCCTGTGCGGTCATCGCCATGTCCGCGATTCTAGGCGAGCCTCCCGGCATTCGAGAAAAACTCGAGAGAACCCAGTTGCTAGGACTACCAACGACCCGAGGATCTTGCGCGGTCTGGCGCCTTTCTCATACGGTTGGCGCTAACGGAGTGCAGACCCTGACGCACTCGCTTCTGGGCGGTGATGGTTGCAGTGTCTGACGCGCCCGCACACGCGGACCTTCTTGGTCGGAACCGAGAGTTCAGCCGAATCACCGATGTAGTTTTCGGGCGCGGGGGTTCCCAGTGCGTGGCATTCCTGCGCGGTGATCCCGGGGTCGGCAAGACCTTTTTGTTGGATGCGGCTGACGACCTGGCGGTTGCGTCGGGCATTCGAGTTCTTCGAGCATCGGGCGTCGAGAACGAGACGGCTATGGTCTTCTCGAGCCTTCACCAACTGTTGTACCCCGTGCTCGACCTGTCAGGCCAGCTCGGTGCTCGGGAACGGGCCGCCATACTCGCGGCGTTGGATGGTGGAGGCCCGGTCGACTCACAGCTGACAGGGATCGCTGCGGCCGCCCTTGATCTCGTCAGCCTCGCCGCGAAGTCGCAGCCGCTGTTGTTGGTGCTTGATGACGTTCAGTGGTTCGATCAGGCGAGCGCTGAGGTTCTGGCATTTGTGGTGCGTCGACTGCGCGGTATTGATGCAGCAACCCTCATCTGTGCCCGTTCGGGCGCGGATACTGCATTCGATTCGAGTCGCCTGCCTGAAATAGATGTTCGGCCGCTTGAGGCGGATGACGCCAATCTCTTGCTCACCAGGATCTCCCCGCAGCTCGAGTCGGGGGTTCGAGAACGGGTGCTCGCGGGCGCCGACGGCAATCCGCTCGCCCTGGAGGAGCTTGCCCGGGCCAGCGTCGACAATGAGGCGGCGGTCACTGAGCTCTCCATCGAACTTCCGTTGAGTCGGCGGCTCGAGCGCATTTACGCAGCACGGGTGGATGAACTTTCTGAACAGGTTCGCGGCGAACTGTTGCGCGCAGCTCTGAGCGGTCAGATCGGCTGGGGTAGCTCTGAGAACAGGCCAGCAGCCGGGCTCTACACACCCCATCACGCTGAGGAGGCCGTCGCTCTGGGGCTGTTGGTTGGTGAGCCGAGTGGTCTTGGTTACCGGTTCCGGCATCCGCTCGTTCGGTCAGCTATCGTGCAGGCTTCCACCGGCGCCGAGCGCCGCGCAGCGCATGCGGATCTTGCACTGGTATCGGCCGCATACCCAGAGCGGCGCGCCTGGCATCTGGCGGGGGCAGCGACAGAGCCGGATGAAAGTGTCGCGCTCGCACTCGTTGAAGCAGCACGGCTTGTGACAATGCGCGGAGGGGCGAGTTCAGCAGTCTCCGCTCTCACCCGGGCGGCTGAATTGAGCCCGAACATCATGGATCGATCTCGTCGACTTGCCGACGCGGCCTACATCGCGGGCCAGAGCGCCCAACTTGAAGTCTCGGCGCATCTTCTTGAGGAATCCCGTCGGGGACCTGTTGATGACGCAGACCCGTACGCCGCCACCGTCTCGGAGATGTACATCCTTTTGTACCGCAACGGCGAAGTGAACGACGCCCATCGTGGGCTGCTCAGGGTGCTGCGAACTGCCCCGACGGATTCCGCCTCTACGGAGGCGCTGCAACGCGCGCTCAACGTTCTGATCACCTTCAGCTTGTTTTCGGGTGATGCCCGTGTGTGGGCGTCGACCGATTCAGAAATCGAACGGTTCGGGCCCCGAGTGGATGCCGTCACGCACGTGTACAGAGACGCCTGGGGGGATGTCGCGCGCTCGGGTCACTCGGTTCGTTTCCGGCTGGCCGAGAATTTCGACGACGTCGAGGCCAACCGTGAACCGTGGAGCGCCATGCGATATGCGGTGGCAGCGTTCTACGTGGATGCCGTCGCTGACTACCGCAACTACGTGCATCGAATCGTTGATCACGAGGGTGCCGCGGGCGCCATCACGAACGTGATGGTCGGGCTTGAGGTGCTGGCTCTCGACTACATCGCGATGGGCGAACTCGACTCTGCCGATGCAACTGCCCGCCGTGGTCTGGGCCTTGCTGAGACTCACGGATATGCGCTCTTCGCCCACCAGTTCACGGGCTACCTGGGAATGACAGCAGCCCTGCGTGGACACTCCGTCGAAGCCGACAGGCATCGAGCGGCAGTCGATCGATGGGGGCGTGAGCGCTCCGTCGGCCTTCTCACGCAGTACGCCTCACTCATCGGCACGGCGAACGCCTTGGCCCAGGGCGATTGGGAGGGCGCCTATCGCCACGCGACGTCGGTCACAACGCCGGGAACGTTCACTCCGCACAGCGAGCAAGCCCCGCGGATGTTGCTCGACCTCGTTGAAGCAGCGGTGTTATCAGGTCGCAAAGAGGAGGCGCGTGCCCACGCGCTTGCCGCACGAGACGCGCGGTTCGAATTGATCTCACCCCGTTACGAGCTCATGACGCTGGGTGCCTTGGCGTTCAGCGCCGAGAACGTGAGCGTGAGCGAGCACAGCGCCGTCCGTCGGGATCAGGGTTCGACCCGCAGCCTGTACGAGCAGGCGCTCGCCGTCGAGGGCGCCTCCGAATTCGCCTTCGACTACGCTCGCGTGCGGCTTAACTATGGCGGCTGGCTGCGGCGCAATCGAGAGCTGACACGTGCACGGGATGAGCTGGCCCGGGCGTTGGCAGCTTTTGAACTGGTGGGTGCCGAGCCGTGGGCCGAGCGAGCTCGTCAAGAACTCCGCGCTGCCGGCGTCGCGGCGACCCAGCTTCCCGAGACTGACCGAGCCAGTCGAACTGGCCCTCGCGCGACCACCCTCAGCCCCCAGGAGATCGAGATCGCCCGACTTGCCGCGCAGGGTCTGACGAACAAGCAGATCGGCGCCCAGCTGTTTCTCTCAGCCCGAACTGTCAGCTCTCATTTGTACAAGATCTTTCCGAAGCTCGGCATCGTCAGCCGCTCATCGCTTCGAGACGCGCTGGAGCAGGAACGACCTGACGCAGTGCCCGAGTCATCGGGAGCAGTCATCGACCAGTCGGGTGACTGATTCGTCGCACACGACGGTGCAGGCAGTGTTGAAGAACGCCCAACCGGGCACACACCTTCAGCAGGGAGTTCACCATGTCAGATTCACGCACACCCGTCGTTTTCATCCACGGCCTTTGGCTGCACTCCAGTTCCTGGCAGCCGTGGGTCGAGTTGTTTCACGAAAACGGCTACGAACCGATCACACCGGGCTGGCCGGGCGAAGCGGCAACTGTCGAAGAAGCGCGCGCCAATCCCGACGCCGTCGCAGGAAAGAGCCTCACCGAGGTCGTGGACTACATGAAGTCCGTCATCGCCGGGCTCGAGCGTCAACCGATCATCATCGGCCACTCCTTCGGCGGATTGATCACTGAACTCCTCATGGGGGAAGGGCTCGGCGTCGCCGGCGTTGCGATCGATCCGGCCCAGATCAAGGGCGTGTTGCCGCTGCCTCTGGCACAGCTGCGCGCAGGGTTCCCTGGCCTTGGGAACCCGGCGAACATCCATAAAGCAGTGTCACTGACAAGCGAAGAGTTTCGGTTCGGATTCGGCAATGCGGTGAGCCAGGAGGAATCGGATGCCCTCTACAACGCGTGGAACATCCCCTCGCCGGCGAAGCCCCTGTTCGAAGTCGCCGCAGGAAACTTCAACCCGCATGCAGCGAACAAAGTCGACACTCACAACGATGCGCGCGGGCCGCTGCTGCTGATCGCGGGCGGCAAAGACCACACGGCTCCCGAGGTGACCACGAAGTCGGCTTTCAAGCTGTATCGGCACTCGACCGCAGTCACCGAATTCACCGACTTCGAGGACAGAGGCCACTCACTCGCCATCGACGCCGGCTGGAAAGACGTTGCCAACAGCGTGCTGGCCTGGCTCACGGCGCAGGGCCTGTAGAAACCAATCGACGAGGACGGAATTGCTGTGGACACCATGAAGGCACTTCGAGCCCACCACCGTGGTGGCGCCGAGACACTCGTCTATGAAGACGCTCCCGTGCCCGTCGCAGGAGCGGGGGAAGTGCTCGTCAGGGTGCACGCGGCAGGAATCACGTTCAGCGAACTCGGCTGGGATGAGACGTGGAGAGCGGAGAGCGGCGACGATCGCACACCGATCATTCCCGCCCATGAAGTTTCGGGAGTTGTCGAAGCGGTCGGAGACGGCGTCTCACACTTCGCACAGGGTGACGAGGTTTACGGCCGCATCGGATTCAACCGAAACGGCGCCGCCGCCGAGTACGTGGCGGCGCCGGCGTCAGATCTTGCATTGCGCCCCGTCTCTGTCAGCCATGTCGAGAGCGCCACTCTTCCACTCGCGGCACTGACTGCCTGGCAAGCCCTCTTCGATCACGCACACGTGCAGCCGCACGAACATGTGCTTGTTCTCGGAGGCGCCGGCGGTGTCGGTTCTTTCGCGGTGCAACTGGGCACATCGCCACGCACACGTGACCGCGACCGCCGGCACCGGGGCACTGGATTTTGTTGCAGGCCTCGGAGCAGACGTCGTGCTGAACTACGAGACGCTGACCGACACCAGCGCCCGTGTTCAGGCTGACGTCGTGATCGATGCGGTTGGGGGCCCCGCGACTGCGGCTGCACTCGGAATGGTCAGACCGGGCGGCCGATTCGTGACTCTGAGCCAACCCGTCGATCCGAAGCTTCTGACCGATCGCGACATCACGGCCATCTTCTTCGTTGTGGAGGCCAGCACCAGCGAGCTTGCCGAGATCGCTGGTCTCGTTGAGCACGGAGAGCTGCGCACAACCGTCGCGCAGGTCTTCACCCCCGCAGAGGGCCGTGCCGCTTTCGAAGAAGGATCGAAGTTGCGCAAACCCGGAAAGACGGTTCTAGAAGTACTGCCGGCATTAATGGGGAACCGAAATGGATGGAGCCCCGACTCCGAGCTCGCGCTACGGGTGGGCAGAGGCGAATGCGTCCAGGGCCTCGAAGACCGCTGCGGGATTCTCGAGGAACGGAAGGTGGCCCGCGTTCTCGATGCTGACGAATTCCGAACCCGGAATCGCTTCGGCGAACGTGCGTCCGTAGTCGAGGTTGGCCACGCGATCCGACTCACCCCAGATCACGAGCGTCGGGGTCACGACGTTGTGGAGGCGCGTCATCAGCGTGGGGTCCGCGTCGACGGAGAGAGCCGCGAGAGCTGCCGCGTTTCCTTGGGCGATGGCGAGACCTTCCGGGCTGGGAGCGGGCAGGCGCAACTTCGACGGGTCGTGGAAGCTGTATTGAGCCAGTTCCTGCGGAGCCATTCCCTTCACATCGAGCACGGACTGACCCTCGACGTGGAAGCCGGTCGCGTTAATCGGGACAACGCCGGCGATGCGGTCGGCTGCAGAGCCGAGGGCGAGTTCGAGAGCGATCCATCCGCCGACCGACGAGCCGACGACGAGCACATCGTGTAAGTCTCGCTCGCGCAGATACTGGGCGTAGGCCTCCGCGAGGTCGCCAACGGTAGTTATTCGGGCGTCGCGCTCGGTACCGTTGAAGCCGGGATGCGTCGGGGCTAGGACGTGCGCAGTTTCAGCGAGATGTTGAGCAAGCACAGCCGTCGTGAAAGGACCACCGCCGCCGTGGAGCACGAGCACGGAACGGCCGGTTCCTTGTTCGGAAATTTCAGTAAAGGGTGAATTGAGCATGTCCCGAACAGTATCTCAGCATACGTATATACGCAAGCTGATACGATGATGCAATGAAGATCGTCCGCCATGAATGACCCGGCTGCAACCGGGCGACTGTTGAAGCGCGCCCAGTACCGCAATCACCGCGCTGCAGACCGGGGGCTTGCGGCCGTCGGCACGAGCCTCGTCCAGTGGGACGCTCTGCGAGCGATCTCAGAATCTCCCGATTCATCTGCTCACAGCCTGGCCGTCGCAACCTTTCAGAGCGACCAGTCGTTCGGCACGCTCGCGAACCGGCTCGAGACGAAAGGCCTCATCGTGCGCACGGCCGGGCACGGGCGTCGGATCGAGCACACGCTTACCGAGGCCGGCCGACGGATGTTCGAGGCGGGACTTCAGGTGACCCGCGGAGTCAGCGAACGCTCGCTGGCAGCGCTCACGGCAGACGAAATCGAGACGCTACACGGTCTGTTGGAGCGGGTAGGCGAGATCGCACCGTAGTCGTTCCGGAAGTCACGATGGTTGAATTCCTTTTGGCCGGGCCCGACTCAGCCCTGATGTTCGCGCAAGAAGGTCGCGAGGTCGCGGAGTTCCGGCGAAGAGATGGAGTGACCGAGGTCTTCGTAGATCCGGATCTCCGCGTCGGCATGGGCGGGTAGCCATTCGGTTGTGCGGTCGATCGCTTCGGCCGGGATCACCTGATCGGCGGTCCCGCGACCCCAGAACACCGGCGGCCGCAAGCGCTCGAGCTCGGCGTCGCCCGTCCGAATGCCGGGGGCAACAAATCCGGACAGCGCGACAGTTGAGGCGAAGCGCCCAGGGGCGAGCCGGTTGAGCTGCAACGCGCAGGCGGCGCCCTGCGAGAATCCGAGCAGCGCGACGCTCGAGTAGTCGAGGGTGTCGAGCCAGTCGAGCACGGCGCGGGCACCTGCATCGGCCCTGTCCGGTTCGGGCTGGACGGCGGCTCCCTCGGGGAAGCGGCTCCACCAGGCATAACCGCCGCTTTCGGCGAGCGGCCCCCGCAGTGAGGCGATGACCGGCTCAAGGGGCAAGCCCGGCGACATCCCGAACAGGTCGCCCTCGTGCGAGCCGTAACCGTGCAGCAGCACGAGTAGTGGGCGTGCGGCTCGCTCGCGTTCGGGGGCCGACCAGATGATCGCATCGGTGTCGATTGCCGGGGGCGTATCCATTGGCCAATTCTTTCACCGTGGGATGGGGCTTCGTTTCGCACGTCGCCTTGGCACGGTGGCGGTGGCGGTGGCGGCCGTGGGCGACGGTCTTCGCGTGGGCAGCGGTCTCACCGTGTAAACGTTCCCACCTAACAGGACAATGTCCTGTAATGCGGGAACGTTTTACAACAACCTGCCGTTCGAACGGGCGGCGGCCGCGCACGCGCCCATAATGGAGCATGAGCTCAGTAGGCACGCCCGACCCCAACTCCGGTTGGCTCTCCGACGAGGAGCTCGCCGAAACTCGCCGACGCCTGCCGCTGCTCTACGTCGAGGCGGTTCCCGTGCGTGTCGACGGCCTGGGCCGAGTCACCGAAGTCGGGATGCTGCTGCGCGCGAACGACGGCGAGATAACCCGCACCCTGGTCTCCGGCCGGGTGCTTTACGGCGAGACGTTGCGCGACGCGCTCTTCCGCCACCTCGAAAAAGATCTCGGCCCCATGGCGTTCCCCTTGCTGCCAGCGAATCCCGTGCCGTTCTCCGTCGCCGAGTACTTCCCGTGGCCGGGATCGAGCCAGTTCATGGATTCCCGCCAGCACGCCGTCTCGCTGGCCTACGTCGTTCCGATCACCGGCACCTGCGAGCCGCGGCAGGATGCCCTCGAAGTGACCTGGATGCGCCCGGCCGAGGCCGCATCCGAATCGATCACCTCCGACATGGAGGGTGGCCGCGGCTCCCTGCTGCGGGCAGCTCTCGCCTCGGTCGGGGTGCTTCCTTAGCGTCACCGCGAACGAGACTGCCTAGCGACCGCGGCGCTGCCCGCCCGCGGTGTTGGGTCGGACGACCTGGCCGACGCGTATGGGTCCGCCGGATGCCTGCGCGCGACCGTTTCCACCGCGCGGACGCGACGGCGCCTGCTCGGCGCGGGCGGGCTGGGCGTGCGACGACTGGGCGTGCGGCTGGGTCGAGCGGGGTTCGCTTGAGCGGGCATCCGATGAGCGGCGCTCGCCAGTGACCGCGGCGCGCCCGGAGCCCGACCCGGCGTTGCGGCCGGTGCCGGCTGCACCAGCCGGGCGGCCCTGCGCCGGGCGACCGGAACGGTCGCGACGCGGAGCGCCGGTGTCCGATCCGTCGCGGTTGGCGCGCTTGCGCTGGGCGTTCGCGCCGTTGGAACGGCCACCCTGCGACTGCCCGCGAGCCGGCTCAGCGGCCCGCGGTGCCGGGGTGACGTAGGCCGCGACATCCCCAACCAGAGCAGTCACCGCAGGCGAAGCCGCGGTCACCTGCTGGGGCGTAACGGTGATCTCTGCCTTGCGCAGTAGCGCCGCGGTGTCTTTGCGCTGGGTGGGCAGCACGATCGTGACGACCTCGCCCTCCTTGCCGGCGCGCGCGGTGCGGCCGGAGCGGTGCAGGTAGGCCTTGTGCTCGGCCGGCGGGTCGACGTGGATCACGAGCTCGATGTCATCCACATGAACACCGCGAGCGGCGACATCGGTGGCGACGAGAACTCGGGTCTCGCCCGAGGCGAAGGACGCGAGGTTGCGGTCACGGGCGACCTGCGAAAGGTTGCCGTGCAGATCGACTGATGGGATGCCCGCATCGGTCAGCTGCTTGGCAAGCTTCTTCGCGTGGTGCTTGGTACGCATGAACAGGATGCGGCGGCCGGTGCCCGAAGCGAGCTTCTTGATGAGCTCGTTCTTCTCGTCCACCCCCGCAACCTCGAACACGTGATGCGTCATCGCGGCGACGTGGCTGTTCGCCTCATCGACGGAGTGCAGCACCTCGTTGTGGAGGTAGCGGCGCACGAGCTTGTCAACGCCGTTGTCTAGCGTGGCGGAGAACAGCATGCGCTGGCCTGTCTGCGGCGTCTTGTCCATGATGCGGGTGACGACGGGCAGGAAGCCGAGGTCGGCCATGTGGTCGGCCTCGTCGAGCACGGTGATCTC
>JBDUDZ010000086.1:0-9120 GCA_040002635.1 Rhodoglobus sp. | reverse complement strand
ACGACCTTCGGCGTGCGGCCCTTCCGCACCAACTGCTGAATGGTGGGCACTAAATAACTCCTTGTAATTGCTGCACGGTGACAGCGTCATGATGGTTTTAGACATCGCACCCGCGTGGCTCATCTTTCAACGAGCACCGGCGGATATGCCGTGGGGGGCGCCCGATGGGGCGAAACCCGGTGTGTGAATGTACGCACGCGCATTAACGAGCGCGGCGCACGACAAAGCGCACACCTGCAAAACACTAGTCCTCTGCGAGAGGCCGGTCAAATGATTGAGCCGCAGGCTTAACTCCCGGCAACCACAACTGCGGGGCCGGAAGCCGGTCAGGTTGTGCGACCCGATCAGACGGCGTTAGCGACCCCCGAGGCGTGCTCGGCCTTCTTGTCGGCCAACTCCTGCTCGTAGGCGGCGTGCGCCTCCACATTGCGCAGCTTCACGCGACGACCGCGCGACGCGATGCCGGCGCCGACCCAAATCGACACCTCCCGCGCGAGAAGGGCCGACACAATCACGAACGGAGACCGCAGGGCCTCGCCGTACATGACCGCGGCCTCCGCCGGCGTGTGCGAAATGATGCCCTGGCCGAGCAGCCCGACACCGACCGTGCCGAAGTAGACGAAGACGGCAAGCGCGAGACTGCCGACGATGTATGCCCACCACGCAGCGCGGTTGAGCACAAGCACGAGCAGCACGAAGCCAATGATGAAGAAGAGCACGGGAATGTAGAAGCGCGCATCAGTAACGAAGGAGAAGGAGAAGGAGCCGTTGTTGACCTGACCGATCACGGCTGTTGCAATAGCGAGGAGGGCCGTGAAGATGATGCTCGAGAGCACGGCAAACAGGGCGCCAATTCCCCGGTTGCCCTTCTTGCGGGGCGCCGCCGGGGCGTGGATGTAGACGACCTGCTGCGCGGGCGCGCTCGGCTCGGGTTCGGCATCCGCTACAACGACTGGCTCCACTGATGTCGTCGGCTCTTCGACGATCTCGGCGTCGACCACGTCATCTTTGGCCCGGCGGCCCTTCGGTGCCGATACTGGGGTGTCGTCAGTCATGTCAGGCTCCCTTGCTACTGTCCAGCGCTGCCGCGGGTCGGCAATACTCTATCGCGGCACGGGGGCGAGACGCCGGGCAATCCGGCGGCGGATTAGCCGTCGGTGTTTTCTGTGGGATCAGGGCTTGGCGTGTCAGTCGGCACCGCTGTGTCTGTTGGAGTCGGGGTTGGCGTCGGTGTCGGTGTAGCTGTTGGGGTCCCGCCCGGAAGAGGGAGTGCGTAGATGTTCCCCTCGATCTGTCCTGCCACGTTCCCATCCCCCGCGTCGATGACAGATAACTTCGATACGAAGAACAATCGCGTGCCGGTCTGAAGCGCGCCCGCAAACGACATCACTTGCGCATACGGCCCGGACACGCTGACGCTCACAGGGATCGCCACGAGTCCGGTAGCAGGGTCGACCTTCGGTGCTGTTTGCGCATTCGGGTCGGCAGGAACCGTAGGCGTGGCAGGAGTACCCGGCGCCACATAAGTGAGTGCGTCGTTGACTGTCAGCGTGTTGAGAGTCACTCCATTCGCCGCGCAAAGTGCGTTTATCTCGGCAAGAAAGTTCGAGATTGCCGCATCAGAAGGGATCGATTCCTGAAGAGCGAGGAGCTTCTTCTGGAGATCACTCATCTTCGCAAACTGCTTTTTGAGATTGGCGAGTCGCGCAGTGGTCGCGGCATTTGCCTGCTGAACCGAGTCGGTCTGGGCATTCGTCGCGGTCACTTGGTCGAGAATCGGAGACACGCCCAGAAACCAGCCCGCCAGCAGCACCACGCCGATGCCTAGTCCGATTATGAGAGTCATGATCCTGTTGTTACTCATGGCTACTTCCCCGTCTTGAAACGGTCGGCTACTGCATCGCTTCCAATCAGTAGGTCAACGTTTACAACGTAAACCCCCGGATCCGGACTGATGGCCACTGCACCGGGCGTTGCATTGACGACCCCCTTGAGGTTAGTTAGTTGCCCGAGCCACGCCGTCACGACGTTCTGCGGCCCCGCAGCTGTAACGCTCAAGGTGGCCACATGATCTCCGACGAGCGGATTAGTTGCGGCCTCACTTCCCGGCAGATCGAGCTTGGCGACGATGCTGCTGATGGTGGTGCCAGCTGGCAGCGATGCTTGCAGCGTGGCAATGAACGGCGTCCACAATATTTCACCATTGACTGCGACCGGTTGAGCAGTGGTGATAGCGTCGACGTGCGACTGGACGCCGGTCACGGCGCTGTATTTCTTCACCTGCGTCGCGAGAATCAGCCCTTGGTCCCGCGCATCTGACTGCTGGGCCAGCGCGGAAGTGAGAAAGACCGTCGCTCCTGCCACACTCAAGATAACCACGACCACGGAAGCGCCCAAGGCGATGAGCAGCGACCGCCGGAGTGCGCGAGCCTTACGCTGTCCCTCAACCTCTGGTGGAAGAAGGTGGACTCGGGGCACTCCGCCCAGGATGAGCCCATTCGTCGGCTTGCTGGTGCCGATCATGCTGCACCCCAGAGCGCGAGACCGATTGCGACCGCGAAGGGCGTCCCCGTGCCGTTGGCGAGACTTGAGCGCTGTGCCCCGCCCGTGACCGTGACTGCCTCTAGTGGATCCCCGATGGTGACCGGCATCCGCGTGAACTCGGCAAGAGCGGTGGCGAAGCCAGGCAGGCCTGCCCCCCCGCCGGTGAGAACAATGCGACCGATCGGCGACGCCTGGTTGCTGTTGGCGAAAAAGGCGAGCGTAGTACGAAGGCTGTTCATCAACTCAGCCGTAAGTTCGGTAGTTGCGCTACCAATCGCGCGATCTTCCTGACGGTTGGGCGCCACACCGACGGAGCATTTCATTAGCTCCGCTTGGGCGATGTCAACGCCGAGCTTGTTGCTGAGGGCGGTGGTGAGGTCGGATCCGCCGGTGGGGATGATGCGCAGGAACTGGGGCACCCCGTCGGTCGAGACTACGACGGTAGTGGTATTCGCCCCCAAATCGACTACGGCCGATGTGCCCGCCGACAGGGAACCGCGCAGGAACGTGCGTGCAAGAGCGAAAGGAATCAAGTCGACGTCCAGGACGTTAATGCCCGCGAGTTGGGCAGCGTTCACATTGCCGAGCACGGCGTCGCGAACTGCGGCCACCAGAACACCGTTGACCACTGGACCGCTGTCCCCGTTTGATTCGCTGATCGGATAAAAATCAAGCACCGCGTCTTCCGCCGGGAAGGGGATCATGTCCTGAACCTGGAACGGGAGCGACTCCCTGATCAGCTCGAGTGACATCGTGGGCACGCTCAAGTTGCGGGCAAACACACGGGCATTCCCGATGCCGAGCACAGCATCCTTCGAACTAAATTTGCCGCGCGACCAGAGTTGTTTGAGAGCGGTTGATACTGTCGCCTTCTCGATCACCTCGCCTCTGCTCACCGCACCTGCTGGGAGGGCGATCGAATAATGGCGCAACAGCGCTGGCCGCATTTTTGCGCTCGCCACCAACTCGACGGCGCGAAGCCCCGACGCACTGATGTCGATTCCGACGATCGTCCTTGCCAATTCATTCCCTCAAGTAGGTGCAGCTAGGCGGCCGCAAGTCCGAACATTGAAAGGTATGCACTCAACGCCACTGAGCCAAAGAATATGCCAACGGAAGCTCCCGCGAGCATCCACGGCCCAAACGGGATGCCGGTTTTGCGTGTCGCCCGACCTGTCGACACGAGAATAATGCCAAATACCCCCCCGAGTACGAACGCGGCAAGCGCACCTACGAAGACCGCACCCCAGCCTACCCAACCCAAATACAGACCGAGAACGCCTGCGAGTTTTACGTCACCCATACCCATGCCCGCCGGGTAGACAAGCACCATGAGGAAATATGCGATAGTGAGCCCGGCCATCGCGATGCCTGCTCGGGCCAGCGATTCGAAATTTCCGGACAGGAAGGCGGCGGCCGTAAAAAGAATGATACCCACGAGGTAGGACGGCAGAACTATAGAGTTTGGAAGCTTGTGAACATCGATGTCGATAATAGCCAGAGCGACGGAAATCGCGGCCAGGTAGAGGAAGGCGACGAGGACCAGGATCGCGGCGATCGCCTCCGGAAGAGTCGACGCGGAAGTCATGGGGGGCGAGAACAGGAGTGCGACAAGAAGGAAGGCAAGACCTGTGCCGAGCTCGACCAAAGGATAGCGAACCGAGATCGGCTCATGGCAGTTTCGGCACTTGCCGCGCAAAAGTAGCCAGGAAAACACCGGTACGTTGTCGCGCGCGCGGATTTCCGAGCCGCAGCGAGGACAGGCGCTCGGCGGGTTAACTATCGACATACCCTGAGGGATCCGGTGTATCACCACGTTAAGAAACGACCCGATCACGAGGCCAAAGAGCCCAATGATCGCCGCGATCCCAATCACTAACCGACTTCCTTAAAGCCCTCGAGCGTTGATTCGGTGGAGGTTGAGGGCGCGTTCCATTTTTGGCCGTCGGTGCCATCGCAGTTCGTGACAACGAGCTTCGAGTAGAGCCCGCTGTAAAGGTCGGCCTGGTTCACCGCGAGGCACCGGCCGTTCGTGTCGACCAACAGGTAGCTCGCGGCATTGGTGGTGTTCTTGCCGTATCGCGTCCACTGCTGAAGGACGTTGCTGTTGTTTGACGAACATGTTTTGAAGACGGGGTAGGAACCAGCCGTGGGTGTGGTCAGGCAGTATTTAGTGTTCGAATTATCGAACACCGAGATTTGTTGTCCAGCGACCGACGTGGCTGGAAGAGCAGGCTCAACGTAGTACCACTTGTGGTTCCACTGCAGATTGTTCCCCGTGCCGGTTGGGTCTTGCTTGCACGGATAAGAAATCATGTAGCCGTAGTTGATGTTTGCCAACGTTACGTCAGCACAACGACCAAATTCCAGGTAGTTCACTATTTGGTGTGTTCCATAGCTCGCGGCACCAGCACCAACCTGAGTCGACGGGGCAAACGTACCGCTACTGCCGTTGCATGCTGTCCCCCCCAAAGCCACCTGTAGAAACTTGCCGGTCAGGGCCGTGCCGACTCCGTAGCCGGTCGCTAGACAGTTGCCTGAAGCCCCCGCCGAAATGTTCTGGTTCTGGCCCTGCCAGTTGTCCGTTCCGGTCGGTGCCCAACTCCACAGCTGGTTCCACCGGCCTGCGTCGGTCTTCGCTTTGCAAGTCTGGAGCAACGCCTGCTGCGTTGCACCGCCCGAAGTGACGGGTCCCGTGATGCAGAGGCCTGATCCACCGCCGATCAACGAACTGGCAAGCTTGATCTCGTAGTCAGTGTCGTAGATCCACAACTCAGCCCCGTCAGTTGTGCATTGCGCAGTGGCGAGGAATTTGACCGCGGAGCCTGCGGACGCGGTAACCGCATGGAGACAATACTGTTTTTGGAAATCGTAGATGCGGCCGCCAGGGATGTTGACGTTGGTGATATCGAACGTATAAATCGCCTGCAGCGTGCGGTCGCCGATCGCGGTATTCGGAAGATTGGGGACCCCCGTCGCCTGTCCCGCGGAAATGATTATCGCGAAGTGAGGTGTCGTCGTGAGACCCGACCCAGCCGTGCACGTCATCCAGTTGTGGCTGTCGTTTTGCCAGGCCTTGGTCTGTTGGGTGGGATCTGTGTCGAAGTAGTGGATGGTAACTGCGTATTTCACACCGTCAGCTTGCGCGTTAACTTGGCCACCGAGAGTGCACGGAAGCTGTGCCGGGTTACCGTAGATTTGGCCGGAAAAGTCGGGAGCCGCTGCCACCCCACGGATGATTGCCAGTGCAGTTTGCATACCGGCCTGAGCCGCATAAATAGTCTTCGTGCTCTTCTGCGCGATGTTTGATGGTACGGACTGGGCGAGAACGACGCTCACCAGTACTACCGAGATACCGGCCATGAGAACCATGAAGAGAATCGCGGAGAGTAGGGCGATGCCCTCGTCATTGCGTGCTGCCGCGCTCATGTTCACCAGTGCGCGCATGTTGGAGAATCGGCTCACGATCGCGCTCATGATCGCGTCCCTGTAGTCAGACACACGGGTGTGTCGCTGGCCCCGACAACGTGTGTGCTCAAATTGCTCGGCGACTGATTGGAACTGTTGCGCGCGATGAACGTTGTTGAAATTGCCGCTCCAGGGGTTACGAGATCTGTGCCGGAAGAGATCGAGAGCACAAGCCGCTGTGTCGCATGGTCGGTCACGTTCGTCGCTGGCACCAGCTTGAACGGATAGGTCGATCCACCAAGGTCAACGACGGTCGAGATCTTGGTGATCCAAGGAGACTTGGTTGAACCGACCACATCCGTCCAGTAGCGGGACTGGATGACCTTCAGCGCAGGAACGAAGCGCCACTGAGTGCACAATACGGTGCCGTCGGCAGTGCTGTCGGCCCCGGTGCGGAACTCGATATACCTATTGCCGTCGTTACCAGTGCCAGGGAAGTTAATTGACTCGGCATATCGAATCTGACGATCGAAGCTCTGGAAAACCGCGAGCTCCGCGCTGGACGACCGTACGAACAGCTCTGACTTGGATACGGCGCGCGTGATCCCGATGGTCGAGGTCAGCAGGATCGCGGCGAAGATAGCAAACACGAGCATCGCGGCGATCATCTCGACGAGGGTGAATCCGGACTGGTCTGAGCGCAGCCGCTGACGCAGGTTAGCCATGGGACACCCACGTAAGATTGGTGCTCGGGTCGATGAGGGTAGTGGCGACGTAGGTGCATCCGCTCGCGCAAGTCTTCCCCGCGAACCATTTCACGATCACGATCGCGCGGACAAGGTCGGTATATCCCGCCGGGGGCACCGCCGGTGCCACGGCCTGTCCCGTGATCTTGCCGCAATCCCCGCCGGTGATTTTTTGGTAACACGCGCCCAGCAGGGTTGTCACGGTATAGGTCGTTCCTGCCTGAGGAGGAACGGTGGGGTGGATGGGGATTGTCTCGGCGGAAGAGGACGACCCGGCTGGATCCGATTTTTGGTAGGTCTGCCCGACACCGACTGCCGTCGAGCTTGCAGTCCAGGCCGTCGACACGTTAGTCGCCCAGCGACCGGTGTAGAGGTCGGTGACAGGGGTGGCAGTAATTATCTCCATGTTGCTACTGGCGACTGTGACAGCGACTTGCAGCCGTTCTTGCGTCGCGGCGGCGGCGATGCCGGTGAGGGAGAGCGTTGCGGAGGCGGTTGCCACAATTGTGAGGATGGCGATGGCCACGATCACTTCGAGCAGACTCAACCCGGCCTCGGCCGAATTGCGTGGCGAGCGACAATTTGCCTTGCGATATCGGTTCATGGTTGCTCCCCCTTTTCACACTCGTCCTGCGTGGTTCGACAAGTATTGGGGCACCACTCTCAACGTGAATAACTAGTCGCTGGTGGTGATGGCAGTGACTACCGCGGGACCAGTGACGGTTCCGTTGGTCAGCGTGTAACCACGGATCGTCGAGACGTCGTTGGTGTTGTACGCCGTAACGGTGTAGCTAGTACCCGAGGCGACGGTCATCGTGAACACGTTCTTCGGCGTGGTCTTCACCGAGTATGCCGTGCGCAGCGAGCCTGCAGTCGGCGACGCGAGCGGGCCAAGGGTCATGCCGGTGTACGAACCGTTGTTGGCGGTCGCGTACGACTCGGCAGCGATTGCGATTGTGGCGAGGTCGGACTTGACCGATGCGTCCCAGGCCTGCTGGCGCTGGTTGAGGAACACCGGGATCGCGATCGCCGCGAGGATGCCGATGATGATGATAACGACCATGAGCTCGATTAGGGTGAAGCCCTTTTCGTTCTCGCCAGCCATGACTGCGTCGCGACGCTTCGTCATCGCCTTATTCATGCTCTGGATCATGTGATTGTTTCCTGTCTGATTTTGAATGTTTGGAAAGGCGGCCCCCAAAAGCTCGACCCCCTGGCTACAGTGTCGCGGTCCACCGCCTCGGCGAGAATCCCATGAATGGGGGGTTTTGGCCGCCTGGCCGCCCCCAATACAAGGGGCCCCGCTGTGGGCGAGAACGCCTATTTCACGTGGTTGTAGATGTCGAAGATCGGCATATAAAGAGCAACGATCATTCCGCCGATCAATATGCCGATGACCGCGATCATGAGAGGTTCGATCAACGCGGTGAGTTGCTCCGTCATCGATTCGACTTCCTGGTCATAGAAATCGCTGACCTTGTGCAGCATCACCTCAAGCGCGCCGGAATCCTCACCCACAGCGATCATTTGGGTCACCATTGGCGGAAAGATCGTCTCTTGGGCTAGCGGTCCGGCAATTGACTGCCCTTGACGGACCGAGTCGGCGACCTTAAGGAGTGCCTGCTCGATTACCCAGTTGCCCGAGGTAGATCCAACAATCGTCAAGGCCTTGAGGATAGGAACACCCGCACCCATCATTGTCGCGAGGTTGCGTGTCATCCGAGCGACTGCAACTTTTTTGCTCAGCGCGCCAAACACCGGCATTTTGAGCCGGAGTGGGTCCACAACGCGACGCACGCGATCCTCGTTTTTGTTCTTGCGCCACCAGAAGGTGAAAGCGATCGCCAGCACGGCCGTGATGGGAGCGATGAAGACCATTCCGTGCGACAGGAGCACGAGGAACTCTGTAGGAGCTGGTAGCGGAGCTTTGAGTTGCTCGAACATCGCCTCGAACACCGGAACGATGAAAATCAGCATGGCGGCGACCGCAATGACGGCAATGACGAGCACAACCACCGGGTACGTCAACGCCGCCTTAATACGTCCCGTGAGCTTCACCTCCGCCTCGAAGTTCGCGGCGACCGAGCTCAGAGAGCCCTCGAGAAAACCGCCGGTCTCGCCAGCCTTGATGAGATTGAGCATCAGGGGCGGGAAAGTATCGGGATGCCTACCCATCGCATCCGATAGCGAAGTGCCTGATTCGACATCTCCTCGCACGGAATCGAATGACTTAGCGAGGGTCTTGTTCTCGGTCTGCTCGGTGATGATCGTGAGCGTGCGCAACAGAGAGAGGCCCGACGAAATCATCGTGGCCATCTGGCGGCTCACGATTGCTAGGTCCTTGGTCTTCACGCGTTTGGTGAAACCGAGGTTGATTTCCATGTTGAGCCGCCCGACGATGTCCTTGGGTGTACCCGCGGGC
>JBDUDZ010000085.1:0-9123 GCA_040002635.1 Rhodoglobus sp. | reverse complement strand
AGGATCTCGTCGTGCCGGTCGGCTCGCCAGGGTAGCCCCGCGAACCGCATCTCGGCCGCAATAAGCGCCCCCGCGGATTCGGCCGCGAGTAGCCGCCCGATCCGCCCGGGTTCGGCGGAGGCCGCGACCGCGAGCCGCTGCAGCGCGAACTCGGCGAGTGGGTCAGCCTCGACCACGGTGTTCGCGGCGGGCTCGAGGTCGAACAGGGCGCCCGAGTCATCCGCGCGAGTGGTCGTCACGGCCGGGCCGTCCCAGTCGTTGGGCTCGGCGCGGGCGAGGGCTGAGCCTGCTGTCAGTGACGAGTGCCGCAGAATTGCGTGGCAGAGCCTCAGGTCGACGCAGCGCTCGACGCGCACGCGGGCGGCGAGTAACTCGGGATACCAGCGAGCAGTGTCATCCCACACCCACCGTGGGTGCTGGGTCTCTTCGGCCGCGACAAACGCGGGCAGGTCTGTGACGTACTCGGTGACCAGGGGCTCGCCCGCTTCGTCGAGCCGGGTGGCAAGAACCCTCGCACCGTCGCTCGAGTCTGCAATGCGAGCAAGGGCGATGACCACCCGACCAGTCTGCTACCGACTCCGGACTTCGAAGGACTAGCCGCAGGTGCCGTGCCCAGTGAGGTAGTAACCCGGAGCCGCGAAGTCGCTCACCGCGCCGTCTTGGATGTGCATGATCACGCCCCACGCACCGCCGTCCTGCGGATCGATGAGCGCCTCGATGTAGCCATCTCCGCGGTCGCCCGAAACAGAACCGGGCACGTGTGCCAGGAGGTCAGTGAGCGATGTTCCGACCGTCTGGCCGTGGGCATCTACCTCGAGCCCACTCCGCGTCGCGGCCGCGGTCGCCGATACGAAGAACGCGGGATCACCCAAGCCTGCGCTCAGCGCGTCGGTGGAGAATTTGATGCCGCCCCAGTCATAGGTCGCAGTTGCTGCAGCGCACGCTGTGGCAGGCACGGGAGTCACCGTCGGCTGGACGCCGATCGTCGTACTGAACTGCGCAGCCGCGGTCGCGATATCTGTGGTGTACGGGATGTCGATCAGCTGCCGCGAGTTGGTGGCACCGACACCGACGCCGTGCGCGCTGATCACGACGAAAGCGGGCGCCGACGAATCGGGTGACGCGGTGGCGGTCGCAGTGGCGGACTCACTCGCGCCCGGCGGGCGCAGGATCGGATCAGTGGTGGGGCTGCCAGCGCCGTGATCGCACCCACTCAGCAATGCAGTCGTAAGCAGCGCTACAGCGGCAATGGGAACCAGTCTCATGCGCAAAAAGGTAGCGGTCCGCGTGCATCCCGACCATGAGGGATTTCCCCTGCGGTGAGCCAGCTCTGATCACTCGGGGTGTAGCAGCGAGCCATCCTTCTTGAGCACATTCTTCTCGCCCGCCTCGATGGCCACAGCGAAACGGTTCTGCTTCGGCGGCAGCGGGCAGTTGAAGTTGTAGCTGAAGGCGCAGGGCGGCAGCACTGCCCGGTTGAAGTCGAGGGTGATCGAGCCGTCAGGGTTCGGGGCGACGAACAGGAATCGGCCCACGCTGTAGGTGTCGACGCCGTTTGTGGCATCCGCGTAAACAAGTTGCAGGGCCCGGCCGGCCTTGAAGGCGGCGAGGTTGTAGTCGACGCCGTCCTTCGTGAAGGTGATCTCGCCAGGGATCACCTGCTCCTTGGTCTTGCCGCTGTCTTTGAGGTGCTCGAAGCCCATCGTCGTGCCAGACGGGTTCTCAGTGAACTTCGCCGTGATCACCCACTGTGGGTTGTACGGGTAGGCATCGATTGAGCCGAACTCCTGGATGCCCTCCGAGTTCGCGTCCCAGACACGCAGCCCGTACTGGCCGTCGTCCCCGGCGATGACGAAGCCGGTGACGGCGTCGCTGAAGACGATCTCGCTCGGGTTGGGGTCGTCTTTACCACGAACAACTGCCTCGCCATCGACGAGAACGCCGTCCACGATGATGTTGTCGGATGCCGCAGCCGCAACCTTCAGGCCACCCTCGGGTGCAGGCGCCCATCGCCCTGGCACTCCCCAGATCGTCTGCTCGGAGTCCACCCACTGGGTGTTCACGAGTGCGAGGTTGCCCTTGGGCTGCACCACGGATTCCTCGCGCCGCGAGTGGTACGTGGCGAGCAGCTGCTCGGGTGCGGGGGTCGGAGAGGCGGTGTCGGTCATGGCATCCATTCTTGCGGGCATAGCCGATGCAACGCGGCGACCCACTGGACTATGCCCGAACTAGCCGCCCCATTGCGGTTCGCTCGTGCCCCAGGCGACGGGCGGGCGCGACCAGTCGTCTGGGCCCCCGTAATACTGCGGTGCGGCGGCAGCGCTGGTTACAGTGCTGCCGTCGGCAAGAGTGCGAGTGACGACAGCCGGTGACCACGGCGGCGTCGCGACATGGCCGGTGGGTCGCGGCGCATCAAGCAATTCTTGTGCGATTCGCGCAAGAGATGTCTCGACTAGCCACGAGCCACCGGTGTCGAGCCGGTTGCGCAGCGCCGTCGTGATGCCCGCGGCGAGCAGGTAGCCGGCGCTGTGATCGAGAGCCTGTGCCGGCATCGCGCCTGGCCTTTTGCCGTCTTTACTCTCAACCAGACCAATGCCGGTCGCCGCCTGCACAATGCTGTCGAACCCGCGCCGGCGTGCGTACGGCCCAGTAGTACCCCACGCAGTGACCCGGGCGACAATGATGCCGGGCCTGCGGTCGGCTAGAGCCTGCGCGCCCAGGCCGAAGCGATCAAGCGCGCCGTCGCGGTAGCCGGTGATCACGACATCCGCCGACTCAAGCAGTGCATCGAGCTTCGCGAGATCGGTGTCGAAGTCGATGAGCGCCGACCGCTTTCCGGCGCCGGTATCGAGGTGCTGCCAGGCGATCTCGGGGTACTGCGGCGCGTCCACCCGAAGAACGTCGGCGCCCCAGAGCGCCAGCGTGCGACCCGCCACGGGCCCGGCGAGCACACGCGTGAGATCGAGCACCCGGATGCCGCGAGCCGGTGCATCCACGGATGTCTCAGGCCACACCGCAACCGGGGCCTCCCCCAGTCGCTCCAGGCGCAGCAACCGCTGTCTCGCGACAGCACGCCCCTGTTCGCTGGAGCGCCACTGCGCTTCAGTACCGACCGCCACCGCGACGCCGCCCCGCTCCGCCACCAACGCATCGACGACTATCGCACTGCGGCCGTGCAGGTGCACAAGAAGGTCGTCGGCTGTCGTCTCCGCCGGCAACGCGAGAGCTTCCAGAAGTGCGGCGCGATGGTGTGGGTAGTTGGCGTGGGTGCGCAACCAGCCGTCAGCGGTCGGCCAAAACCCGGAGAGCTCGGCCCAGGCATTTACCGGGACACCGTCGAGGCGGAAATGGCGTTCGCTCGTCACAGCGGTCGCAATCCGGATCGGGTCGAGATCAACGGTCGGCACGGCCGAACCTGTTCGACGCGCTGCCAGAAGGGCGGCCGACAGTGAGGCGACTGCCACAGCGTCGTGCACGAGCTGGGCGATCGGAAGGGCGGAGTCCAGGGGCACCTCAGAACCGCGGTCGCGCACCAGGGTGAGCGCGGCGGGATGCTCCCCTAGCGCCGCCCAGGCGGCGTCCATGATTGTCACGTTTCCGATGCTAAGGGCAAAGTGCGAATCTGTACCCCAGACGAGGGGTTCCGACGCTAAATCCAGTGCGGTGGGTGCGTTAGGGCCTCGGGCAGCAGTGTCGCACTGTCGCCGTGTGCTGCGCCCACCTGCGGCTGGGTGAGGAACATTGCCCGCGACAGATCGGCTCCGTGCAGGCGCGCATCGCGCAAGTCGGCACCCACAAGATCGGCGTCGGTGAAGGTCGCGCCGCGAAGGTCAGCCGCGATCAGCAGGGCTCCGCGCAGGTTGGCCCCGGTAAGGTCGGCGAGGTGCAGGTCCGCCCCCAGAAGGTCGGCGCCGCGGAGGTTGCGGGCCTGCGGGTGACGGCTTCTGGCCAGCTCGCTGGCCTCGAGCAGCAGGGCGGCTACGCGGTCGTGGTGAGCCGCGACATCCAGCGACAGGATGCCCGGGTCGAGCGTCATCGCCTCAGTCTGCGCGGTCAGCGCTGCGATCTCGTTCGCCACGGCTGCGGCAGCGGGCAGTGCGGCAGCCTCGCGCAGGTACCAGAGAAGTTCGTGCAGCTGTCGCACGACCGGGAACACCGCGAACATCTCGCGCGAAGTTTCCGGCGCCTCACGCCAGCTCACCCCGTTGAATAGCTGCTGCGACACCTTTTGGCCGGCACCGAAGCAGTCGTAGACAGTGCAACCCTTCATGCCGCGATCGCGGAGTTGGGCGTGGATTCCGCAGCCGAAGTCGGCTAGCAGGTTGCGGCACGGCTGGCCCGCAGCCTTGTCGAACGCGAAATCGGATGACCGCTGAAACGCGAGTGCGGTGCAGCAGAGCGCAAAACAGTTGGCGCAGTCGGCCGCGAGCGTCTGCGTCATCCCATCGCCTCCAGCTTGTCCGAAACGAAACTCTAGCTGTTTGGACGTTCTGATATGGCGCAAGAGGCACAACTCGACCGCCACGTCGTTGTGCAGTCAGCTAGCATGCCGACGTGACGATCGCCCTCGCCGCCCTGCTCTGGGCTCACCCCGGTCGCGAGAACGACCTCATCGCGTACGAGACAGCGGTACTTGCCCTGCTGCCCGACCACGGCGGCCGAGTAGTGCAGCGTGCGCGTACCGGCGGTTCGGATGACCAGCCGCTCGAAATCCAGATCTTCGAGTTCGAGTCGCAGGCGGGGGTCGATTCCTACCTTGCGGATCCGCGTCGACTTGCGCTCGCAGGCGAACGCGACGCGGCAGTCGCCCGCACGGAGCTCCTGCCGGTCACACTCGAGTGACTAGCTGAACGCGAATAGCAGCGGCAGTACTACGACAACCAGTGCTGCCCACGCGCCGAACACGGGCAAGTACTGGGTTTGCCAGCGCTCCAGCGGCTCCGCAGTTGTGCGACGCGCGAGCATCCGCCCGAATAGCCAGGCAGTCACTGCGAGGTTGATCACGAGGATCAGGTTGAGGCCGAGCGCTGCGGCCCGGTTAGGCGTGAATCCGTATTCGACCACCCGGGCAACCATCGACCAGAGCACCAGCAGGTCGACGAGCAGCGCCGCCGATATCGCGACCAGCCGCACGACATCGAGCGCCCCAGCGGGCTTGCTCGTGTCGCGCGCAGAAAGCGCATAGAGCACGAGTCCCAGCACGATGATCAGCAGGATGTCGAAACCGGTAAGCAGGTTGCGATCGAAGTTGCGCCCGATACCGCCCACCGCATACACGATCGCCGCGACACCGAGCATGACCGCGAACAGTGGAGTGAACACCGCCGCCAGCACCGGAGCGAGGTTCTCGATCACGCTCTTCTTCGCCTCGACGAGCCAAGCGGCGACGATTACTGCGGCGGCTCCCCCGGAGGGCACCACCCAGATGAGCACATCGTCGACTGCGCCGGGCACGATCGGGTTGAGCACCATCACCGTGAGCCCGGTGAGAACGCCGCCACCAAGAATGAGCAACACCAAGTAGATCGCGAACTCGCCCGTGAAGCGAACGAACTCCATCCGGCGTCGTGCTGGCGTGCGAATTCCGCCAAGGTACGCGATACCCACGATGAACCAGAGCAGCACGGGGAGGTGGATCCCGACGAGGTACGTGGTCTGGCCGTCCGGGGTGAAGGGGTACAGCGTTGCGAGGGCGGCGAGAGCGACGATTGCCGCCGCGGCTGCGATTAGGGTGCGCCGCGGCATCCGACGCTGGCGTGCGAGGTAGACGAACAATACGGGCAGCACGAAGAGGCTGAGATCCCGCAGAAACCACGGCGCCATGGCTGTCGGAGTGCTCGCCAGGAACCACCCGACGCGCATTGCGACGGCCGCAATGAGCGCGAAGACGATCATCTTCACCAGCGGGCGACGGTCGGTGGGCTCCGGGGATGCCGACATCGCCAGCTGCTTCCAGAGCCTTTCACCGTGCTCGCGTGCGAATTCCGCAGTGAGCTGGTCTGCCTTCCCGAGGCGCTGCACCGCGATCTGGAACGCCTCCGAGTCGGTCAGGCCGGCCTTCTTCAGCTCGGCGAGCTGCTCGCGCAGGTGGCTCTCAAGCTCATCAGCGTCGCCGTCGTCGACGGCGCGGCCCTTCATTATCGAGGTGCGCCAGAGCGCGATGTCGGTGTCAAGTTCGGCCATGATCATGCTCCTGCCGCGACGGACCATAGGCCGCCGAGTGTTCGGGTCGCTGCCTGCCACTGCGCACGCTGGTTGACGAGTTCGGCTCGACCGGTATCGGTGAGTTCGTAGTAGCGGCGTCGTCTGCCCTCGGACGACGAGCCCCAGTCGGCGCAGACGTAGCCGAGACGGTCAAGGCGGTGCAATAGCGGGTAGAGCATCCCGTCTGTCCACTCCAGTTCGCCGCCGGAGAGTTCGCGCACGCGCTTGTGGATCGCGTAGCCGTAACTTGGGCCCTCGGCCAGGATCGCCAACACCAGCGGCGTCGCCATCGCGGCAACCAGATCCTTGTCGATGTTCATCGTGCCTCCATACCTATTGGCACTATACATTGCGGTACTAGGTATTGAAACGCGTCGATAGTATTTCGCCAAGACGTTGGAGGTTTTGTCATTTCAGAGTTGGAGCCCACTGCAGACGCACCCACGTCTGTCGGCGAACCCTCGGATGCACCCGCCCCCAAGCGATCGCGGGTGAAACTGGTGATCATCATCCTGCTCAGCGTTCTTCTTGCCGCAGCGACAGCCGTGCTGGTCGTCGGCTTCCTGCAGCTCAAGGATGCAAATGCTCGAATCCTGGAGCAGCGGCACAAGATCGAAGAACAACAGAAGTTGATCGACAAGAAGCAAACCTTCGACGCAGCGATGCAGCAGCTCATGAAATCCGCGCACAAGTTCGACGGAATCCCGATGGCTGACATCGTTCCGGTAGACGACTACCAGGCGATCGCAACACGAGCGTGGGTGCAGCGCGAGAGCCCCGACAACGTGACCTACGAGATTGAGCAGGTCAAGAACGCCCAGAACAAGCTCGATACCCTTCTGGCGGATGCCAGCGCGCAAGCCGGCACCAACACCACAGGCACCGCATTCGAGACCGCGATCGATCAACTGGGCCGCGGCTTCGTCACCTCATCAATCGACGATGTGCGTGCGATCTGTGACGTCGCAGTCGAAGCGCTCGCGTGCGTCAGTTCGACCGATCCGTACACGGTCAATTTCGACGCGACTGACAACTCGCTCCCCTGGATGACCGACTTCGTTCGTACGGGCGTGGCCTATCACGAGTTCGCCCACGTGCTTCAGTTCACAAACCCGAAAGTGACCGAACCCGCACTTCAGGCCTTTGGGGGCGACCCGGAGACGATGGCTGACTGCTTCGCCCTGACCTACGTGCCCGGGTGGACCCTCGACCAACAAATCTTTGTCAGCTCATATTCGTACTACGACGTCAGCATCGGCTACGGCTATACCTGCAATGCAGACCAGATGCAGGTCATCCGCAACTGGAACCAGCAGGTCGGTTTTCAGTTGCAGCCGATCTCGCAATAGAAATCCGGCTCCTCCCGGGGCGAAATTCACGCTGTGACGTGCGGCGTCTGACGGTAATGGGCCACGATCAGGAACGCCGATATGGCGGTGAGGACATGCCACACCGCGTGGCCCTGCAACAGCGAGCCAGAATCGCAGAAGGCCGGATTCTGGTCGAGCAGCCAGATCACGTAAGCGACAACAAGGGTGCCCACGCCCCAGTAGATGAACCGCACCCTCGGAGATCGCGGGCTGAATCCGGTGATGAACGGCGTCAGCTCGAGAATGATTCCGGGCAGTAGCAGTGCAGCAAACAGAACCCGTCGTGCGTCAGGCAGCAGGTATTGAACTACAGCGAAGATGGCGCTGAGCGCGACGAAAATCATGATCGCGGGTGCGCCGCGAAGCTTTCGCGCCCGGTAGAGCGCGCCAATCGCGAGAAGAATTCCGAAGGCATACATCGAGAAGATGTCGAGGAACTGCCCGAAGAACGACAGCGTCGAGTGATAGAAGAAACTTGATGCTCCGATGAAGACGAACACGATACCGAACAGCGGCGTGAGCCGACGCTCAGGCGTCCCCACGGCCGGCCCGCGTGTCGCCAGGAGCGTCCACACCCCCAGAAACACAAACGCGAGCGAGCTGAACGAATCGGCGAGCTGCTTGGGAATCGATGCCAGCGGTGCCTCGCAGAAGCATCCCGTTTTGGTACACGTAGCCGCCCGCGCGGCGAGCGATGAGTCGGCGAGCGCCTGCGTGATGAAGTAGATCGCGGCGGATGCTGCGAGTGCCACCAGGATGACGATCGCGAGTCGAATTGCGAAGGGTCGGAGTGCCCGAGATTGCATTGGTTATCCTTCGTTGCCTGTTGTGGCGGCGTGCAGTAGATCCTGCCACCGCGCCGCCATCGAAACGGGTGATGCGTCGAGGCGCAGCGAGGTCGATCCCTGTGAGTACACCTGACAGGTGCCCGACCTCCGGCAGCGGATCGGCCGCGAGAGGCTGTGTCGCTACAGCTGGAGGTGAAGACGCAATGCGTCGTCGAGCTTCACCATGACATCGGCAGAGGCGTGTCCGAGGAGCGCGCCCAGCCGCTCAACCGCGATTGATCGGACCTGCTCCGCCTGGGCCTTGGAATCCTGAGGTAACCCGGTCGCGCCGGCGGGCAGCAACGCCTGAAAGGGGAAGATCCGGTCGGTGTTGCTGGTGACCGGGACGACGGTGATCACTCCGTGGCCAAGCCGCGTCGCGATCGAGTTCGCACGATCGTTGCTGACGATCACTGCCGGACAGCGCTTGTTGGCCTCGCTTCCGCGCACAGGATCCAGATCCACAAGCCGGATCTCACCGCGCAGCATCGGCGATCCCGTCGGCCACTGTCACGCTCCACGCGGCGTGGTCAGCTGATGCCTCCCACTCGTTCCAGGCGGCCTCGTAATCCTGCTCCAGTTCGGGCAGGCGCAGCATGCGCACTGCATAGTGCAAGGCCGCCGATCTGGATGAGAGACCTGTCGTGCGAGCAAATTCATCGAGGACAGCCACATCCTCGTCGGGCAGGCTGACACTGAGCTTCATACCCAAATACTACCGC
>JBDUDZ010000084.1:0-9143 GCA_040002635.1 Rhodoglobus sp. | reverse complement strand
TGCCGTAGTTGTCACCGAGGATGGTGACGCGTGCGGCGAAGGTGCTCGAGAACTCCCGGTCGACGTTGATGACCGGGATTCCAGCCTGCATAGCCTTGATGGCGACCTCGGTAAGGGCGGCACCGTCGGTCGGCAGAAGCACGATCGCGTCGACCTTGTCATTGATAAAGCTCTCGACCTGGCTGATCTGCAGGTTTGCGTCGTTCGTGCCTTCCGCGACTTTAAGGGTGATGTCGGGGTACTTCGCCGCTTCGGCGATAGCGCCCGAGTTGATCGCGCCGAGCCAGCCGTGGTCGGCCGCAGGACCCGAGAACCCGATGGTGATTTGTTTGCCAGAGTTGCCGTTGCCGGTGTTGTTCGTGGGCTCGATGCTGCCGCCCCCGCCGCCGGCAGTGCACCCGGCGATAGATCCGGCGAGCAAGATTGCTGTGCCGGTCGCGATGAACAGATGCAGACGTCGCTTCTTTGCTCCGAGCATGTGCTTCCTCCTAGGTCAGTGATTCGCAGTGAGTGCCAAACCGACGTCTATGCGGAAGACCGGATAGGGGGTGCGTCGGCGTTGACATTCTCGAGAGTAGCAGAAGTCGATGTGACGCCGTCAACTTATGTCTTGTTGTCGTCATAAGGACAATGGGCTGACCTACGCGCCTCTCCGCCGAATATGCGCGCTAGAGCGGGCCCCGTGGGTCTGTTATGTTTCTGCCATGGTCAAAGGTGACACCGCTCCGTCATTACTCGTGATGAGCGGCATTGTTAAGTCGTTCAACGGCGTGCCTGCCTTGCGTGGGGTCGATCTTGAGGTGCGCGCCGGCGAAGTGCACTGTGTCTTAGGGCAGAACGGCGCAGGCAAGTCGACGCTGATCAAGATCCTCGCCGGTGCCTACCAACCAGATGGCGGACAAATCAGCTGGAACAGCGAACCCACGTCGATTCCCACCCCGGTCGACGCCCTCGCCCTGGGAATCGCGACCATGTACCAGGAGCTCGACGTCGTCGACGGCCTGACGATCGCCGAGAACATTTTTCTCGGACACGAGTCTTCGACACTCGGGTTTCTCAACCGCGCACGTTCCGCCCGCGAAACGCATGACCTGTTGGCCCGGCTCGGGCATGGCGACCTGTCGCCTCACCAGCTTGTGGGCACCCTGCCTGCCGCGGGCAAGCAGATCGTCAGCATGGCGCGAGCTCTCTCACGCAACACCCGCCTCATAGTCATGGATGAGCCCAGCGCCGTGCTCGACTCTGAAGAGGTACGCAACCTCTTCCGCGTCGTCCGCGAGCTGACCAGCCAGAACATCGCCGTCATCTACATCTCTCATCGCCTTGAGGAAATCCGCCAGATTGGCGACCGCATCACTGTGATTAAAGATGGTCAGACAGTTGCCTCGGGACTCTCGGCCCCGGATACTCCGACCTCGGACCTCATCCACCTCATGACCGGCCGCTCAGTTGAGCATTTTTTCCCGGACCGCACGGCGCTGCCTGTGGATGCACCAGTCGTTCTCGATGTGGCAGGGCTCAGCCTGCGCGAGACATTCTCCGACGTCTCGTTCCAGGTGCGCGCCGGCGAAATCGTGGGCCTCGCCGGGCTCGTCGGTTCGGGCCGGTCAGAGATCCTGGAGACTGTGTACGGCGCACGTAAGCCCACGTCGGGCACAGTTTCAGTGAAGGGTCGTGCGCTGCGTCTCGGTTCCGTAGATGATGCTGTTGCGGCCGGGGTGGGACTTTCCCCCGAGGAACGCAAAAGCCAGGGGCTGTTGCTCGAGGAGCCGGTCTACCGAAACGTCACGCTCTCCACCATCTCTCGCTTCGCTCGCGGTGGACTGCTTGACGAACGGGGCGAGCGCGCGGCCACGGCCGAGCAACTCACCGCGCTACATGCCCGCCCTGATGACCCCGACTACCTCACCGGCAACCTGTCCGGCGGCAACCAGCAGAAGGTGCTCCTCGCTCGCTGGCTCGTGCATGGAACCACGGTGCTTCTGCTCGATGAGCCAACCCGTGGCGTGGATGTCGGTGCACGCGCCGAAATCTACGCAATCATTCGTCGTCTCGCAGATGCAGGCACCGCGATTGTCGTGGTCTCAAGCGAGATAGAGGAAGTGCTCGGCCTTGCCGACCGAGTTCTGATTATTGGTGACGGCCACGTGCTGGACACCCGCCCCGCTACAGAGATCGATGAGCACGGTGTGCTCGAGCTCGTGATGAAAGGAAATGCCGCATGAGCAACCCGACAAGCACCGCCCCCATCGCCACCCCACCAGAAGCGACGGAGCCGTCTGCGCTACAGCGGTTCCTCTCCGGCAGCGCCGGTCGCAACCTGGGGCTCGTGATTGCCCTCGTGCTGCTTATCGCCGCCGGTGCGATAACCGCAGGTGACCGATTCATGAACGTCGAGAACTTCCTCACCATTGTCAGGTTGGCCTCGATCATTGGCGTCATCAGCATCGGAGGCACCTTCGTCATCACCTCCGGCGGGATCGACCTCTCCGTCGGCTCCCTCATGGGCCTGGCCACCGTCGTGGCAACCCTGTCTAGCGTGCAGGCTGCAGCGAGCCAGACGACATGGCTGCTCATGATTGTCGTGGCGTTGGTGGTAGGCGCGCTCGGCGGGCTCATCAACGGCATAGTGATCGCCTATGGCAGGGTGGTGCCCTTCATGGCAACCCTGGCAATGCTCGTCGCGGCTCGGGGGCTCGCCGAACTCCTCTCTGACCGCAAAACCCAAATCATCAACGTCCAGGGGTTTCTGAATTTCTTCCGCGGCGACGCGTTCGGCGTGCCTGCCCTGATCTGGATGTTCGTGGTTGTCGCGATCATCGGCTGGTTCCTGCTCGCGCGCACCACGTTCGGTCGACGGACTGTTGCATTGGGCGGCAACTACGAGGCATCCCGGCTGGCGGGCATCAAGGTCAAGCGCCACACCGTTTCGCTGTATGTGCTGGCGGGGCTGGCATCCGGCATCGCCGCCACGATGATGATGGGCCGCACCACGGTGGGCACCTCCACCCACGGCACGCTCTACGAACTCGACGTGATCGCGGCAGTCGTCGTCGGTGGCACGCTTCTCGTCGGTGGCCGCGGCACAATCGTCGGCACCGTGTTGGGTGTGTTGATCTTCGCGACACTGACCAACGTGTTCACCCAGAACAACCTCTCGACGTCGGTACAAGCGATCACGAAGGGCGTCATCATCGTGGTCGCGGTTCTGCTCCAGCAGCGGTTCGCGGCGCGAGGTTCTCGCTCGAGCTAAGAAGCTTGATCCTTCGGGCACCAGTACAGCTTTCGGCCCCCCATCTCTTCCATGACGATCGGGGTGCCGCAGACCCGGCACGGCTCGCCCGTGCGGTGGTACACCCAATGTCGGTCAGAACGACTCGCCAGCGCCCCGTTGTAGGCCTCGGCGTCAAGGCCGTCCATCGTCATCATCTGGCCCGTCTGCACGCCGATGGTGAGGAGTTTTGCCCAGTCTTTCCAGAGCGCGCGTACTGTCGCCTCTGGCAGGTCACGGCCCGGGATGTGGGGGTTCAGTCGTGCACGGAACAGCAGTTCCGCGCGATAGACATTGCCGATTCCCGCGACCACAGACTGGTCCATGAGCAACAGGCAGATCGGAGTGGGTTTCCTGAGTACTGTGGCGACGAAACGATCTTCCGCAGCCTTGTCGGTGTCTACCAGCGGATCGGGCCCGAGCTTCGCGAGCTGAGCCGCCACCTCGTCGGGGCGCAGCACATTGCACGCCGTCGGACCTCGCAGGTCGGCGACAGTGGCCTCAGTCAGCAAGCGCACCCGCACCGCACCGATCGGCTCGGGCGGAAAGCTGTCGATCGGCGCTTCGAGCTTTTCCTGCTCGCTCATGCGGAGGCGGGTGCGACGCGGGGCGCCGATGCTGGCGAGGCTGTCTTCATGCATACCGACGACACCGTCGCCGACTACTGTGCCCTTCTGGTTGGTCTGACCCATGCGTCCGCCGGACGAGGCCATCGTGGCGTCGGCGGTGATGTCACCCGCGAAATCCCATGCGCCGTAGAGTCCCAGGTGCACGTGCAGCCATAGGTCGTTGTCGAATTCGAGGAACATCTGCTTGCCCACGGCTTTCGCCTGCGTCATCCGGTGGCCATCGAGTTGTTTCGCGCCGATGGCGAACCTGCCCTGCGGGGACGAGACTTCGACCTGCTTGCCGACAAAGTGAAGAGCAAACTGGCGTGCGATGCGATGAACGGAGTGGCCCTCAGGCATCGCTGACAGACCCGCTTGCGCGGCTGCTGAAAAGCACGTCGTGGCCGGCAATTAGTCCGGTCTTCTCGTATTCGGCGAGTTGAGCGATGCGGCGGGCGTGACGCTCCTCGCCGGAGAATGGCTCGGCGATGAATACGTCTATGAAGTGCTTTGCTTCATCGACAGTATGCTGGCGCGCTCCGATCGAGATGAGATTCGCGTCGTTGTGCTGGCGGGCAAGCAACGCGGTGCTTTCATTCCAGACCAGCGCCGCGCGCGCTCCCGTCACCTTGTTCGCGGCGATCTGCTCCCCGTTGCCCGAGCCGCCAAACACGATGCCGAGACAGCGGATGCCTGCGGCCTGGTCATGCACCACGGCCAGCGCAGCGTTGATGCAGAACGACGGATAGTCGTCGAGCGGGTCGTAACTCTTCGGGCCGTGGTCGACCACCTCGTGGCCTGCTGCCCGCAAGTGCTGCTGTAAATCTTCACTGAACTCGAGGCCGGCGTGATCGGTCGCGATGTGGATGCGCATGGCTCCATTCTAGAAGTGCCGCATGACACCGACTAGGGCGCGGGCACCGCCACCAACATCTGGTATTTCCTGCCCGACGAGAGCACACTTGTCTCACGTTCTTGGGGAGGATGACAATGAAACAGTCGACACCATTAGCGCCCGATCTCATGCCGATACTCTCGGTCGGCCGGCACCGATCTCCGCGCCACGGTGCCTGCTTCATGGAGTTCGTTTCGTATCTCGCAGGCGAGCGCTGGAGCGATCACCCCGCCTGCACCCACCCGCTTCTGGCTGCCCTCGCTCGTGAAGTTAACGACCTCACAAGCGACGCTGAGCGCGGTGAACTGCTGCCGTTCGTGACGCGAGCGATCGGGCTCAACCCCGCGGAGCCATCGTTTTCCTCAACTATCGCGCTTTTCGCTGCCAGCGCCGCTCTGCCAATCGCCAGCATGGAGCGGCAGCACGCCCTCGCTGTGGGGATACTCCGTGTGCTCGAATCAGGCGTCGCGGCTGAGATCGCCATAGTTGCCAGGCAGGCTTTCTCCGACACCCCCGATGCAGAACGCTGGGCACACAGCTACCTCGCTCGTGTGCCTATGCAGCAAACCTTCACCGTGCGTGCCGCTGGCTCGATAGTGCATTCCGCGGCCGTCGGCATCGCCCTGGCTTGTGTCAGCGACGCGGATGCCCGGCTCGCCGCCCTCCTCGAGCGCACGATCGAGGCTGCCGAAGCACTGCAGCGCACGAGCTCCACGACGCGCCAGACTCAGATCGCCCTGCAGCCGGTCTCACTGTGAATGGCCTCCGATTAGGCTGGGTAGTCGGACACGATCCGATGCCTAGAAGGAGTGCGCAGTGCCAGGAGACAACCTCACCCGAGTCGAAGCCCAGCAGCGCAAGGCGCTCATCGACGTTTCGAGTTACCACGTAACCCTTGACCTCACGACTGGGCCGGAGACCTTCGCGAGTACCACTGTCGTGAGCTTCGCGGCGAAGCCCGGCACTTCTACCTTCATCGACGCGATCACTCGCACAGTGCACTCGGTCACCCTCAACGGGGTGGCTCTCGACCCCGCGACGGTCAGCGATGGCGTTCGCATCCAACTGGATGGCCTCGCAGCCGACAACGTGCTTGAGGTCGTTGCGGATGCCGCGTACACAAACACTGGCGAGGGTCTGCACCGCTTCGTCGACCCGGTTGATAACGAGGTCTACCTCTACTCGCAGTTCGAGGTGCCCGACTCCCGCCGAGTCTTTGCGGTCTTCGAGCAGCCTGACCTGAAAGCGATATTTACTTTCACTGTCACGGCCCCCGCGGCCTGGCAGGTCATCAGCAACTCCCCCACACCCGATCCCGTTGTCTCCGGTGACAGTGCGACGTGGAGCTTCGCGCCGACCCCGATCCTCTCAAGCTACGTGACCGCCCTGGTCGCCGGCCCGTATGCCGTGGTGCGCGACGAACTCACCAGTAGCGACGGCCGCGTCATCCCGCTCGGTATCTTCGCTCGCAAGTCGCTCAACAAGTACCTGGACGCCGACTACATATTCGAGAAGACCCGCCAGGGTTTCGCTTTCTACGAGAAGCAGTTCGACTATGCGTACCCGTTCGAGAAATACGACCAGCTGTTCGTGCCCGAGTTCAACGCTGGGGCGATGGAGAATGCTGGCGCGGTTACCTTCACCGAGACCTACGTCTTCCGCTCGAAAGTCACCGACGCGATCAAGGAACGCCGCGTAGTTACCATCCTGCACGAGCTGGCACACATGTGGTTCGGCGACCTCGTCACCATGAAGTGGTGGAATGACCTCTGGCTCAACGAGTCGTTCGCCGAGTGGGCATCGACCCTCGCAACCGCCGAAGCGACCGAGTGGAGCGAAGCCTGGACGACATTCCAGGCGATGGAGAAGAGCTGGGCATACCGCCAGGACCAGCTGCCCTCCACCCATCCGGTTGTGGCGACGATCAACGACCTCGAAGACGTGCAGGTCAACTTCGACGGCATCACCTACGCGAAGGGTGGCTCGGTCATCAAGCAGCTCGTCGCCTGGGTGGGCTTGCCAGAGTTCATGCTCGGCGTCGGCAACTACTTCAAGAAGCACGAGTACGGCAACACCGAGCTCAGCGACCTGCTCGCCGAGCTCGAGGTCACCAGCGGGCGCAAGCTGGACGAGTGGTCGAAGCTCTGGCTCGAGACCGCGGGCGTGAACACCCTGCGCACCGAAATCGAAACGACGGCGGATGGCACGATCAGCTCGTTCGCCGTGCTGCAGGAGGCCGCGCCCGACTACCCCACCCTGCGCCCGCACCGCCTCGTGATCGGATTCTACGAACTCCACGGCGGCAAACTCATGCGCGACCACCGCGTCGAGATCGACGTTGATGGCCCGCGCACGGAAGTGCCCTCGCTTGTTGGCCTCGCCAAGCCTGCGCTGGTTCTGCTCAACGATGAAGACCTCGCTTACGCGAAGATTCGCATCGATGAGCACTCGCTTGAGGTCGCGACCGAGCATCTCGAAGACATCGACGACCCGCTTGCCCGCTCCATCGTGTGGGGGGCCGCCTGGGATGCCGCCCGTGATGCCGAGACCAGCCCGAGCGACTACGTGAAGCTCGTACTCAACAACATCGGCTCTGAGACGGAATCGACAACTTTGCGCACCACACTCAGCCAGCTCTCTACTGTGGCGCGATACTACGTCGCTCCCGAGCGGCGTGCGGCGACTATTGAGCAGGTCGGCGACGCGCTATGGCTGCTTGCGAAGGAGGCGGCCGCGGGCTCCGACTCGCAGTTCCAATTCGTGAAGTTCTTCGCAAATATCGCTTCGACACCTGATCACGTGGCTGCCCTGAACGGCCTGCTCGACGGCTCGGTAGCACTCGAGGGTCTCGAGATCGATACCGACCTTGGCTGGGAGGTGCTGGAGGGCCTTGCCCTTAACGGCGCTACCGATGAGGCCGCGATCGACTCTGCACTGGCCAGTGACAACACGTCGAACGGACAGCAGGCGGCCGCCCGCACCCGCGCGACGTTACCCACCGTCGCCGCGAAGAAGGCCGCGTTCGACTCACTCGCCGACAGCGACGAACTGCCAAACGCCATAGTGCGCAACGTGACGATGGGGTACCTGCACGTCAACGACCCGTCGTCGCTAGCCACCATGATGGAGCCGTATTTCGCGGCAATCAGCGGCATCTGGTCAAGCCGCAGCTACAAGATCGCGGAGTTCATCGTGTTGGGGCTCTACCCGTCACCGCTGGCATCGCAAGAGTTGGTGGATGCAACGCAGGCCTGGCTTGCCGCCAACCCCGAGATCCCAGCCCTGCGCCGCCTCGTCACCGAGAACCTCGCGGGGGTGCAGCGCGCGCTCACGGCACAGCAGCGGGATCGGGCATAGTCGCTCGCGCTGAAGGCGACGTCGATAGTGTTCAGCGGCCGCTCGGTAGGCTGTTTATTGCAATGGACGGATTCGACTGGAACACCTTCTGGGTGATGGTTCACGACTTCGTGCACACCTGGGAGAAGCTGATCTTCGTCGTCGGGATCATCGTGGGTGCACTGGTGCTGCGCCTGATCCTGCGCTTCGTCATTCGTCGGGTCGTCGAGCGGATAGTGAACGGCGTCAAGAAGCGACAGAACGTTCACGACACCCAGGCCTTGCTCACTTCGCCCCTGCTTGCCGTGCGCGTCGTGCAGCGCACTCGTACCCTGGGCAGCGTGCTCGGCAACATCGTGACGACACTCATCACCGTCGTCGCGATCCTGCTCATTTTCAACGAGTTGGTCCCGAATGCCACGGGCGCCTTCGCCCTCATCACGGCGGCTCTCGGTGCCGGCCTCGGCTTCGGCGCGCAGAACGTGGTGAAGGATGTGCTCAACGGCCTGTTCATGGTGTCCGAAGACCAGCTCGGCGTCGGTGACGTGGTCGACACCGGGTTCGCCACCGGTGTCGTCGAGGCGGTGGACATCAGGGTCACCCAGATCAGGGACGTGAACGGCACCCTGTGGTTCGTCCGCAACGGCGAAATCCTGCGGGTCGGAAACATGTCACAGGGCTGGGCACGGGTCATCATCGATCTCGCTGTGCCCTACGACTCCGACACGGATGCCGTGCAGGCGAAGATTCTCGCGACCGCCATCGAACTGGCGAGTACGCCCAAGTGGAAGACCTGCATCCTCGAGAAGCCAGAGATCTGGGGCATCGAGTCCATCTCGGCGGAGGCGGTCGTCGTGCGGCTCGTCGTCAAAACTGCATCGGTCGCCAAGGACGATGTTGCACGCGAGCTGCGCGCCAGACTCAAACGTGCACTCGACGAACTGGGCGTGCGGTTGCCCGCCCTCAACTCGATAGTGCTGGGCGGATTCGAGGGCTCGGGAAGCGTACGCGGCGCGCGGCCCCCGAAGACTGC
>JBDUDZ010000083.1:0-9210 GCA_040002635.1 Rhodoglobus sp. | reverse complement strand
GTCTGCGAGTCGCTGGGCTGGCCGCACACCGACCAAGCCGACATTGCGCGGGCCTGGAAGCGGATCCTCGGTGCGGTGAACAGCTACGCCGACCTCGAACCCGCACTTCTCGGTCGGGTCGAGCAGCTCATCGACTTCGTGACAGCTGATGGGTGACGGCTCGAATGCGCTTTCACCACCATGAGCACGGCTTCGTCCCACGACAGCGACTGGCCAACCTCGACGGCATGCGAAAGGTCTGAACCCGAATGGGCGACGAACACCCTGCCTACGTGGTCAACGAAGCCCATCGTGTCGTTGGGTGAGAGCACGCAATAGAGATTTTCGGAAACAATGGCGATGTCAACGGTTCTCGGCGGCGAGAGCCGCATCGCATCCTGCGTGGGTCGTGAATCGATGCTCATGCCTCAATTAGAGCTACTGCGAATAGTGCGGACCAGTGGTTGACTTCACAGGGCTTTCGTGGTTCTCACTATCGCCGCCGATCTGGGCGCAAGCGTGACACCCGCGGGTGATTCGGTAGCGATTCCGGTAGCGAGAATGATCTCCCCTGTGCCCCGGCAGGGCACGTCGCGTTCGACTGTCGAAAAATTGACAAGCACAGCGAGCCCTTCGCGGTCGAGGCGGAACCAGCGTTGCGTCTCGTCCCATTCGCAACTCGAGGGAAACCGTGGCTCAGACAGCGCAGGTTCACTGTGTCGAAGCCTGATGAGTCGCGTGTAGAGCTCGAGCAGCGCGTCGTGCGGTCTGCGCGCGAGTTCAGACCAGTCGAGGTGCGATCGAGCGAACGTATCGGCGGCTTGCGGATCGGGCACCTCGTCAGCGTTCCACCCCATTGCGGCGAATTCGGCAATGCGGCCGCGGGCGGTAGCGTCAGCCAGCTCCGGCTCCGGATGCGACGTGAAGTACTGCCACGGCGTCGATGCGCCCCACTCTTCGCCCATGAATAGCATCGGGGTGAAGGGGGAGGTGAGGCCGAGCACGGCTGCGATAGCGAGTCCCCCCTCGTCGAGGGTGGCTGAGAGGCGGTCGCCCGCCGCACGATTTCCCACCTGGTCATGGTCTTGCGCGAAGGTGACGAGCCGCCAGGTGGGCATACTTTCCGTGTCGATGCGATGGCCGTGGACTCGCCCCCGAAAAGACGACATGGTGCCGTCGTGGAAATAGCCGCCGGTCATCACCTTCGCCAGCGCCGCGAGCGAGTCGAAGTCGCCGTAGTAGCCGCCGGTCTCCCCGGTGAGATTGACATGCAGGGCGTGGTGGTAGTCGTCGTTCCACTGCGCGTCGAGACCGTAGCCGCCCTCGATCCGAGGCGTGATGATGACGGGGTCGTTGAGGTCAGACTCGGCGATGAGGGTCAGGGGTCGTCCGAGTTCGACGGCCAGGGCATCCGTGGCCTCGGCCAGCTCGCGCAGGAGGTGTGTCTCGGTGGGGTCGATCAGGGCGTGCACGGCATCCAGCCGAAGCCCGTCGACACCATAGTCGCGCAGCCACATCATGGCGTTGTCGATGATGTACCGGCGAACTTCGGGCTCCGCGAGATTTATCGTGTCACCCCAGCTGTTCGAGTTTCCTGCGAGGAGGTAGGGGCCAAAGCGGGGCAGGTAGTTGCCGCTCGGGCCGAGATGGTTGTAAACGACGTCCTGGATTACGGCGAGACCGCGCTCGTGGCAGGCGTCGACAAAACGGCGATAGGCATCTGGGCCGCCGTAGGTCTCCTGCACGGCGAACCAGAGCACACCGTCGTAACCCCAGTTGTGTGTGCCGTTAAACGCGTTGACGGGCAAGAGCTCGACAAAGTCGATTCCGAGAGCGACGAGGTGGCCGAGGCGTTCGATCGCCGAGTCGAGGGTGCCGATCGGGGTGAAGGTGCCGACGTGCAACTCGTAGATGATCCCGCCGGCGAGTTCACGGCCGGGCCAGGGGGTGGGATGCCGCGACGCGACGACCCGCGATAGCCCGTGTACGCCGTCTGGCTGCCGTCGCGACCGCGGGTCTGGCAGCGGGGCGGATGACCCGTCGAGCAGGTATCCGTAGTCCGCGCCGGGAACAGCCTTCGCATCTGACGACCACCACCCGCCGTCACCCATCTTCATCGGCGTGACGCGACCAGCGAGCTGCAGCTCGACGGTGTGCGCGAGGGGCGCCCACACCTCAAACATCGGCGGGTTTACACATCGGCCACCTCAAACATCGGCCACCTCATACATCGGTCGGCTCACGCTTCGGTGGAGAGCAGTGCGACGGGGTAGCGGTCCAGCAACTCGTCGACCCGCATCTCGCCGCCGGGAAACGTGCGCCCGGTGATCTCGTCGAGAACGCGACGACCGGGTAGGAGAACCGCCGTGTCGCCCCAGCCGCCGCGCGCCTGGAGGCTGACCGGTAGCCGCGTGGCGAGCGTGACAGCTCCGCCGCGGTCGAAGGCGACAAGGTGTTCTGCCGCTTCTCCAACAGCCGTAAGCGGTGCGTACCGAGTGAACAGTTCGGGGCGGTCGCGACGCAGGCGCAACGCGCGGGTGGTCACGAGCAGTTTCGCGGCGCCGGAATCGTCGATTGCGGGCTGGGCGCCGTCGGCGATCTCCGCCAGCATCCGTCGCCTGAGGGGGAAATCGACGGCCCGGCGGTTGTCGGGGTCGACAAGCGACAGGTCCCAGAGCTCTGTGCCCTGATAGACGTCGGGAACTCCTGGGGCCGTGAGCTGAATCAGCTTGGCCGCCAGAGAGTTGCTTCGCCCAAACGGGGTAACCCGATCCACGATGGAGGAGACGATCGCTGCCACCTGCTGGTCATCGAATGCGCTGTCGACGAGGGCGTGCATCCGAGTCTCGAAAGTCTCGTCGGGGACGGCCCATCCTGTCGAATTGCCGGCCTCCCGCGCCGCCTTCTCCGCGTAGGCATGAAGGCGTTTGCGCGAAGCGGGCCAGACCCCGACAATCGATTCCCAGAGTAGGTTCTCGAGCGGGCCGTCGCCCAGGGGCGCGAGGGCACGCAGGCGGCCGAGGGCTTCGCGCCATTCTCCGGGCAGCTCTGAGAACACGTCGATGCGAGCGCGGACGTCTTCGCTGCGCTTGGTATCGTGAGTGGACAGCGTCGTGAGGGAGGCCGGAAACACCGCGTGACGTTCTTCCTGCCGGTGGTGGAACTCGCCGAGATCGATCGAGAACTCCGCGGGGTCACCGCCCACTTCGGTGAGCGAACTGAGCCGGGAATAGCGGTAGAACGCGGTGTCCTCTACGCCCTTGGCCATCACCATTCCCGTGGTCTGCTGCATGCGCTGCGCGGCAGGATGCCCGGGGTCGGCGAGCAGCGGCAGGAGCGCGTCGAAGGTTTGCGCGAGGTCGGGACGGCGGCGCACGGCATCCAGTGCGGCGGCCTCAAGTTGTTCGATTCCCAGCGGCAGGTAGCTGCGGTAGACAGGGAAACAGGCGGCAAGTTCTGCGATCGCGTCGTCGGCGTGATCGATGCCGGGCAGCAGGCGGGCGATCCTGAGGATCTCGGAGCGAAGGATGCCGTCGGCGATGCCTCGTCTGGTGTCGTGGATGAGATCGGCCCACCGCGGGGCGAGTTCGGTGTGCAGGCTGGCGTCCAGCCCGTCGAGCGGGCGCCGGCCGGCCGGGTCGACGAGGATGCGGTCAATGTCGGCCAGCGCGTCGTAGCCGGTAGTTCCCGCGGCCTGCCAGTGTGCGGGCATCCGTTCGTCACCCTCGAGAATCTTCTCCACAAGTACGTAGGCGGAGTTCGTGGCGACCGCCAGCTCATCGAGGTACCTGCCGGGGTCGAGCAGGCCGTCAGGGTGGTCGACCCGCAGGCCGTCGACAAGGCCGTCGCGCATCCAGCGGGTGATCTCGGCGTGCGACTCCTCGAACACCCAGGGCAACTCCACGCGGATGCCGGCCAGCGAGTTCACCGCGAAGAACCTGCGATAGTTCAGCTCTGCGTCGGCGCGCCGCCAGTCGACCAGCTCGTAGTGCTGGCGCGCGTGGACTGCCTGCGCATCCTCGCCCTGAGTGCCATCGGCAATCGGAAAACGCACACCGAAGTAGTCAAGCTGGCCGTCAATTATCGACAGCGACGGGTCGTCACCGAGCACGGGGATCCGTAAACGGCCGCCGCCGAATCCCCAGTCGATGTCGAAGGCTTCCGCGTATTTCGATGCACGACCCCGGGCCAGCACGTGCCACCACCACGCGTTGTCGATCGGCGTGGCGACGCCCATGTGATTGGGCACGATGTCTACGAGAACACCCATCCCGTGCGCGTGGGCCGCCGAGGCGAGCGCCTCGAGCCCTGCGGCGCCCCCTCGCGCCGGGTCGACGCGAGAGTGGTCGACAACGTCGTAGCCGTGGTCGGAGCCCTGTTCCGCCGTCAGTAGGGGCGAGAGGTACACCCATCCCGCGCCGAGGGCGGCCAGGTAGTCAACGAGCTCTGCGGCTGCGACGAGATCGAATGACGGTCTCACCTGCAGCCGGTAGGTGGAGACCGGAACCGTCATGCCGCAGCGGCCTTCATCACTATCACCGAGCGACCACCCACGATCATCGTGGCGCCCGCCACCTGTCGCACGGGAAGTGACGCGTCGGCGGTGGTATCGACGACAACATCCCAGGCCGGCGAGTACTCCTCCGAGGGGAGGGTGAACTCCACCCCTTGGTCATGAGCGTTGAAGTACATGACGAAGTTCACGTCGGTGAGGGCTTTGCCGCGGCGGTCGCGCTGGCGCACGCCGGCACCATTGAGGAATACCCCGATCGATTTCACGAAGGAGGTATCCCAGTCTTGCTCGGTCATGGCCAGGCCGTCGGTGGTGAGCCACTGCACGTCTGGCAGCGGTTCACCCTCCGCCCGCGCAACCGGGCGGCCGGTGAAGAAACGCGTCCTGCGGAATACCGGGTGCTCGCGGCGCAGCGCAGACAGGGCTGCGGTGAATTCGATGAGCGACTCGTCGGCGGCATCCCAGTGCACCCAGGTCAGTTCGGAATCCTGCGCGTAACCGTTGTTGTTGCCGTCTTGGGTGCGCCCTAGTTCATCGCCGTGCGCGATCATCGGTACGCCTTGCGACACGAGCAGCGTCGTCAGGAAATTTCGCTGTTGCCTCGCTCGCAGCTCTGCGATCGCGGGGTCATCTGTGTTGCCTTCGGCGCCAGAGTTCCAGGAGCGGTTGTTCGACTCGCCATCGTTGTTGTGTTCGCCGTTGGCCTCGTTGTGCTTCTCGTTGTACGACACCAGGTCAAGCAGCGTGAAGCCATCGTGTGCGACGACGAAATTGATGGATGCCACCGGCCGGCGCCCTGACTCCTCGTACAGTTCCGGCGATCCGCTGAGCCGACTCGCGAACTCGCCGAGCGTTGCCGGCTCCCCTCGCCAAAAATCGCGGACGGTGTCTCGGTACTTTCCGTTCCACTCCGTCCACTGGGGTGGGAAGCCGCCCACCTGGTAACCGCCGGGCCCGATGTCCCACGGTTCGGCGATGAGTTTGACCTGCGACACGATGGGGTCCTGCTGCACCAGTTCGAAGAATGTCGAGAGCTTGTCGACGTCGTAGAACTCCCGGGCGAGCGTGGCAGCGAGATCGAAGCGGAAGCCGTCGACATGCATCTCGGTCACCCAGTAACGCAGCGAATCCATGATGAGCTGCAGGGAGTGCGGCTGGCGCACGTTGAACGAGTTCCCGGTGCCGGTGTAGTCGGTGTAGAAGGCGAGGTTGTCGTCTTCGAGCTTGTAGTAGGTGGCATTGTCGATGCCGCGGAATGACAGGGTCGGACCGAGCTGGTTGCCTTCGGCCGTGTGGTTATAGACCACATCGAGGATGACTTCGATGCCTGCCTCGTGCATGGCACGTACCATCGCTTTGAAATCGTCGACCTGGCCGCCGCGGTCGCCGGCCGACGAATAGCCTGCGTGTGGGGCGAAGAAACCTATCGTGTTGTAGCCCCAGTAGTTAGATAGCCCTTTGTCTTGCAGCACCGAATCATTCACGAACTGGTGCACCGGCATGAGCTCGATCGCCGTCGCACCGATGTGCTTGAGGTGCTTGATTATCGCGGGGTTGGCGAGGCCCGCGTAGGTACCCCGCTGCGCATCAGGCATATCCGGATGAAGCTTGGTGAGGCCCTTGACGTGCGCTTCGTAGATCACCGAGTTGCTGTACGGGATCTTCGGCGGTGCATCGTTGCCCCAGTCGAAGCGGGTGTCGACAACGACGCCGAGCATCATGTCGGCTGCCGAGTCATCGTCATTGCGCGAATCCGGGTCGCCAAACGTGTAGGAGTAGAGCGGCTGTCCCCAATGGATGTCGCGGTGCACGGCCTTGGCGTACGGGTCTAGCAGCAGCTTGTTGGGGTTCGCCCTCAGCCCTTTGGACGGGTCGTACTCACCGGTCACCCGGTAGCCGTAGAGCTGCCCAGGCTTCACGCGGGGGAGGTAGGCATGCCAGACGTAGGCGTCGACTTCCATCAGGGGCACGCGCGTTTCGACACCGGCGTCGTCGAACAGGCAGAGTTCTACTCTCTCGGCGATTTCGCTAAACAGGGCGAAGTTGGTGCCGTCGCCGTCGCCGTCGTAGGTCGCGCCGAGCGGAAATGCCGATCCCGGCCAGGACTCAATCAACGGCTAGTCATGGTCAGTGAACGATGCGGTGGCAGAAGCCAGTCCCGCGAAGACCTTGACCCGTTCGGGGAATTTCACGTCGGTAACCTCGTAGTCGAATCCGTGCCGCTCGATGAAACCGAGCACCACACGCGAGTCTGGTTCTCGGAACCGTCTGTCGCACACTCGCCATTCTGTCACCGAGATGAGATCGAGCCGGATATCGCGGGTCGTCGGCTTCGTGTTAAATGAACGCTCTGCAGGCCTGGCCTGTTCGGGGTGGGGCATCGGGGTTCTCCTCGGATCAACCGGCTGCAATTGTAGGCACCACGTCGAGGGCCTTCACTAGGGGTTGCATCCGAGGGATTCACCATGTAGCCCGTGACTGCCGCAGCTAATCGGGGGGTTAGCCCCATGTGATCTCTGGCCTGCGCGTGCCATTCTCGAGGCATGACAACTCTTCAGCGACCCCGCACCGGCCGAGTAATCGCGGGCGTATGCGCGGGCCTTGCACACCGCTTTGGCTTGTCCGCCAACGTCGTGCGCCTAATTTTCCTGCTCTCGTGCCTGCTGCCTGGCCCGCAGTTCGTCATCTATTTGGTGATGTGGGTAGTAATTCCCGCCGAGCCCGAGCCGATCAACGTCACGGTTGCCCGCTAGGCGTTACTTCGTCACATTCACGAGGCCGCTGAAGCCCTCGGGTACTACGACAAGGTTTCCGGCTTCGGCAAGCTTGGCGAGGGTGTCAAGGTAGCGCTGCTGCAGGATGGCCTGCGACAGGCTCGCGTTCAGGATTGCGTTGGCATCCGCCTCGGCCTGGGCCTGCACGACCTTCTGCTGGGCGGATACTTTGGCGGCCTCGAGCTTGGCTGTCTCAGTTTGCACGTTGATGTTCGCCTCCTGCGCGGCGGCGTAGGCGCCGGTAACCTGGTCGCCGTAGCGGATCTCCTGCAACGCGACGTCTTCGACGATGATGCCGTCATCTGCCCAACGCGCTTCGAGCGCCTCGAGTATTCCGGTCTGAACAGCATTTCGGTCGGTAAGCATCTCCAGAGTTGTGAACTGTCCCGGCACCGAGCGCACGACCGAGCGGATGTCATTGAAGATCAGGCGGGTGCGGAGGTTTTCCTCGTTCTGGTATTGGCTGTAGATGTTTATCACCGAGTCGGGCTTGAGAGAGTAGCGAATAGCAACGTCGATGTTCGCGGTGACGCCCTCTTTATCTTGCACAGTGATCTGCGGGCCGTCGGGCCGGCCGCCGATGTTGTCGCCTTCGCCGGAGTTCTGCTCGGTCACGAAAACTGCCCGCTGGTTGCGCACGTCGAACGTGACGGTATCGACCCAGGGTGCTTTGGCGTGCAGGCCGCTCGCCGACTCGTAGCCCACGATGTTTCCTGTCCAGTCGCGCAGCACGTTGGCCTGGCCGACGTCCTGGCGAAAGAACGAGCTGAACAGTACGAGAACGATTCCGAGCACGAAAAGCAGCACGGCCGTCCAGCGCGCGAGACGCGAGATGTTCACGTTGCCGCCGGCGCGGAAGGCGCTACCCACCGGAGTTTGTCCTGAGGCCACCACACGGCCACGAGCATTCGAGCCGGCGACCACCAGGGCAACTACACCGAGCAGGATGGCGATGATGGCAACGATGAACATGGTGGTCACCCTAGCGCCCTTAGGGCCGCGCGAACACGTCATCCAACGTGACGGGGATCAAACCGCGACCGCGGATGATCGCTACTATCTCGTCGAAGTGACGTGTCACCGCCGGGAAGTTCGCGTGGCCTATCACGATGTGCTGGGGAAGCAGCCATGCGTTGGCCGAGGCCATGAGATCGGCGTCTGAGATTTCCGTCGAGTCCGAAAGTGAGCCGTACCAGAGCACCGGCACGGTGTATCCGACTGAGGCTGCCGCCTCATCGACTCGGCCGTTGTGGTAGCCGTAGGGGGGCCGAAAGTAGGGTCGGGCATCCACCCCATAGGTGGCAGAGATGAATTCGTGGTTTGTCATCAGCTCATCGACGATCTGGTCGCGGGACAGTTTGCGCAGGTCGGGATGTGACCAGGTGTGGTTGGCAAGTTGCACCTGGCCTGTCGCTACGAGCTCCCGAATCGCCGGTGCATTCTCGGTCCAGGATGGTCGTGAGCCATTGAGGAAAAAGGTCAGCCGCATCCCGGTGAGGAAGCTGAATGCCGCGTATGCAGCGACGACGGCGGAGTCGTTCCCGTCGTCAACCGTGAGCGCCATCGCGCTGCCGTCCCCGGGCAGGCCGGTAATAGTCCCGCCCGGTGTTGGCGCTCGGGCGAGGTCTGGGGCGAGGAAGTGCGGCGGCAGCGCGAAGGGCGCGGGGTACGGCAAGGGCGCGGCACGGGGCTTGCCATGGCCACGTGGCGCTTTTGCCGGCGGGTCGAATGGGCCTGCTCCGACGACGATTCCGGAGCCGAGGGCACCTAGGGCCGCGGCGCCAAGAATTCCTAGGGCTAGGCGGCGTCGCACCCGATCACCGTACCCTAATCCGAGCAACACTCATCGACGTTGGCGAACTGTTCACCTCTGGGTCGTTCGAGGCTCTCGGGTAGGTTTGCACCATGCCTAGCGCGATGCCGACAGTGTCGATAGTCATTCCG
>JBDUDZ010000082.1:0-9234 GCA_040002635.1 Rhodoglobus sp. | reverse complement strand
ATCCACCGCCGAGGAGATCAGCAAGTACATGCTCGGGATGGAGCGGGTCGCGTGAGCGGCGTCAGCCTGCGCGGCAATGCCGCGAGCATCCTCGTCGCCACACTGAGCTCGGCGTTTGGGGTGTGCTTGCTGCAGGTAAATAACGTGCTCGGCACAGTTCTTCATCAGAATGAGCAGACCGGGGGGAGCACGACTGTCGCGCTGTTTCTCACGATCGTCGCGATTGTCTTCATTGCCATCGCTATCTACGTCAGTGCCGTCGTCACGGCAAACACCTTCTCCACAATCATCGCCGGCCGCACACGCACGATCGCGCTGCTCCGTCTGATCGGGGCCAGCGCGCGCAGCCAGCGTGCTGCTGTGGCTCGCGAGGGCCTGGTGGTCGGACTCATCGGCAGTGCACTCGGCGCCCTCATCGGCACCGGGGTTGCTGCCGCGATCACGGTGATCGGTGTCGCCACCGCGTTGATTCCCGCGGCGCACTACTGGTTTCTTCCCCCGGTCATTGCCCTTCCCATCGTGGCGGTCGTGATCACCACCTGGGCGGCATCCTGGGTGGGATCGCGCCGAGTGCTCGTCGTCTCGCCCATGCAGGCCACCGGCGCGGCGCAGGAGCGAAGCAGCACCGAAGCCGCGGGCAAGCCAGTTCGCAATCGTGCGGCGCTCGCGCTCGTGATCATTGGGGGTGCGTTCCTCGCCCTGGGGGTGGCGGTCGGGCTCGTGAGCCCGGCCGGTGTGCTCATCGGAGTGGTGGGCGGCATCCTGTCATTCACGGGGCTGGTGTTCGGTTCGCAACGGATCATGCCGCCCGCCCTCCGCCTCGCTGGCCGACTCCTCGGTCGGAGCTCACCCGCACGGCTTGCCGGTGAGAACGCGCTGCGCTATCCCGAACGCAGCTCGCGCATGACGATCGGCCTGGTGATCGGGGTGACGCTCATCACGATGTTCTCGGTGGCGATGGGTAGTTTCCAGGAGTCGATCCACAGTGCGCTGACCGACCGGCCTGACCCGGGACTCGATCAAGTCCTGCTCGTGACCGTGGCAATCTTCTCGGTCTTGATCGGCTTCAGCGCCCTGATCGCGGCGGTGGGGATGGTCAACAACCTCTCGCTGAGCGTGTTGCAACGCACCCGAGAACTGGGCCTGTTGCGCGCGCTCGGCTTCACTACCCGCCAGGTGCGCACGATGATCCTTGCGGAGAGCGCTCAACTGACGATCGCCGCGACCCTCGTGGGGCTGGCATTCGGATTCGTCTATGGCTGGGCCGGAGCGCAGTCCCTGTTGGGCGCGCTCAACGGAGCGCACTTCGTCGTCCCGAGCATCCCGTGGGCGATCATCGCGGTGATCGTCGTGGCGGCCGCGGTATTGACGCTCGCCGCCTCTGTCATCCCCTCACGCCGGGCGACGCTGGTAGCCCCCGTTGCGGCGCTGGCTGTCGAGTAGAACGAATCACTTTGCCGTGAATTGGCTGGGGAGGAGCCGTGTACTGGCCGGATATCGAGTGTGAACTCGATGTCACAGGAAGGCCGCAGTGGATACTGGTCAGCGGTCACAGCCGAAGGAGGACACGTGGGCCCCTTCCTTACCGGCATCCGCGTCATCGGCGGGCCACTCCCGATCGTCATCTACGTGCTCGCAGCACTGGCTACGGTGTTGCTGATACTGCGCGCGGTGCCGCGTGGCGGCCGCCTCCGTTGGCTTGTCACGGTGCTCGTCGCAGTTTTCGCGGGCGCGGCGATCGGCGTTCTGACGTGCTGGATTGTCGGCGATCTTTTCAATGCGTTCGACGTCACACTGAGCTTCTCGTCGCGGGCGTGGGTGGCCGCGGCTTTCGCGGGGGTCGCACTCGCGATTGTCAACATTGCTCGCGGCCGCGCCCGGCGGCGCGCAGTGGCGATAGCGTCGATTGTCGTGTTTGTGCTCCTCGGTGCTCTCGGGGTAAACAAAGATTTCGGCCAGTATCCAACCCTGGCAAGCATTTTGGGGATCAGCTCGATTCCCGCTCTTCCCACCGCTCTGGTCGACTCCGAACGCGCGGGGGCGGGCACGGCGACGACAACCGAGGTTCCGCTCTGGCAGAGTTGGCGGGCTCCCGCTGACCTTCCGAAGAAGGGGATCGTGGGTGGGATCACGATTCCCGCCACGGTCTCGCATTTCGCCGCGCGCAAAGCAGTTGTCTATCTCCCACCGGCAGCGCTCGTGGCAAATCCTCCTGCCCTGCCAGTCTTCATAATGCTCTCAGGGCAGCCCGGTACCCCAGAGAACGTCTTCATCTCGGGCCACCTCGACGCGATCGCGGACCGAATAGCGGCGGCGAACAATGGCCTCGCCCCCATCGTCGTCGTTCCCGACCAGTTGACGGCGCCCGGAGTCAATCCGATGTGCGTCGACTCGGTCATTGGCAAATCTGCGACCTACCTGACGGTCGACGTTCCGCGGTGGATACGCGCGAACCTCAACGTGCAGTCCGCACCTGCGGCGTGGGGCATCGGAGGGTTCTCGCAAGGGGGCACCTGTTCGATCCAGCTGGGGGCCGGGCATCCCGAAATCTTCGGCTCGATCCTCGACGTCTCTGGTGAACTCGAACCCAAGGTCGGCACACCCGAGCAGACAATCCAGCGCGGTTTCGCCGGGGATGCCGCTGCGTACGCCCGTGCGAAGCCGCTCGCACTTCTCGCCGCCCACGGCCCCTACAGTGATACTGTCGCGGTGTTCGCGGTCGGGTCGCTTGATGCTAAGTACAACCCGTGGGTCGCGACGGTATCGACCGCGGCATCGGCGGCGGGAATGCGCGCCACCTTGCTGAGCTCTCCGGGCACCGGGCACGATTGGTACACGGTGCGGTACGCGCTCGAACATGGTCTTCCGACGATCTACGCTCAGATGGGATTGATGAGGCCGACGCCATGAGATTCTTGCGTCGCGTACCCTTCACCATCGGACTCGTGCTGGCACTGCTCGCCGCAGCGATCGTAACCGGCCCGTTCAGCGGGCCGTCATCGCATCTGCACACCGCCGTCGGCATCGACCTGGAGACGATAAGTCACCGGGAATGGTGGTCGTTGCTTACCACTGACTTCTTCGTGGACAACCTCGCACAACTACTGATTGTGCTCGTCGCGGCGGCCGTCGGCGTTGGTTTCGCCGAGCGACTCATGGGCACCCGACGCACAATCATCGCCTTCATCGTCACGGGTCTCGTCGCCTCAGCGGTCGGTCTGGCCGCGCTGTCGCTCGGGGTGCTGGCGGGCGAGTACTGGGCTCAGGCGGTGCGCCGCCTTGTCACTCTCGACCCGCTAAGCCCTATCCTCGGCACAGTGATCGCGGCGAGCGCGTTCGCCACTGTGCTGTGGCGGCGGCGGGTCAGATTTGTGGTGTTCGCTTCGGTGATCGTTTTCCTGCTCTATTCGGGACAACCGTCTGACCTGTATCGCCTTATCGCGGTGCTGGTCGGACTGCTTCTGGGCTCAGTTCTCGCACGCCGACGCATCAGACTCGAGCGGTGGACAAGTTCTCACCATGAGGCCCGCGTATTGCTCGCCGTGGTCGCAGCGGTTTTTGCTCTCGGCCCGGTTATAACCCTCGTTTCCCACGGCCGGTTCGGGCTACTGTCGCCGCTCGGCACTTTCATCACCAACGGGCTGCCCCCCTCCCGCGTCGGGGGCGTGCCCTGCGCTGTCACGGGGCCGGCTAGCGCCTGCAGCGCACAACTCGCAGCCCACGCCGGGCAGGGTTTTTCTGCGGTAGTTCTTGCTCTTCTCCCACTGGTGGTCGTGCTCGTCGGCTCCTACGGCCTGTTGCTTGGCCGTCGTGCGGCCGTTTATCTCGTGGCGATTGTCGCCGCGGGCGACGGAGTGCTTGCGGCCTTCTATTTCGGAGTGATTCCAGCTATCGGTCATGCCTCAGGTACGGCGACTCGGGCGGCACAATCGCCAGAATTCGCTGCGTGGATCGTCGCAAATGCCGCTTTGCCGATCGCCTTCGCCATAGTGGTTCTCGCGCAACGGCGACACTTTCCGATCCGATCCGCGCCGCGGGCCCGACGGCGGTTCTGGATCACCGTCGGATCCGCCGCGATCCTTGCGGTCTCCACCTATCTGGGGATCGGCACCCTCCTGGCGGGCCAGTTCCGACCTGCGATCGGGTTCCTCGATCTGCTCGCCGATCTGCCAGAGCGCTTCATCCCGGTGTCGTTCCTGATCGCTGAGCGGCGCGACTCCGTACCCGCGTCCCTGGCGACCCGCATCCTTTACCACGGGGTTGGTCCGCTGCTGTGGCTGGTTCTGCTCATCGCTCTTATTGCGTTGCTGCGTGGCCGCCCGTCGACTTCGGCGAGCCCGGATGACGCTACCGAATACCGTCGACTGGCTCGCGATCGAGGTGACTCGATGTCGTTCCCCGGAACCTGGGAAGGCAACAGGTACTGGTTCGACGCCGATCGACGCATGGGGATCGCGTATCGAGTTGCCAATGGCTGCGCTGTCACGACGAGCGAGCCGGTGGGTACACCAGGCGACCGACGAGACTCACTTGGGCAGTTCATCCGATTCTGCGATATGAACGCGTGGACACCCGTTTTCTACAGCATCCACGATGAGTGGGCGCAGGCGCTCGTCGAACTGGGCTGGTCGACAACCGTCATTGCCGAGGAGACGGTGATTGATCCCGCGACCTGGGATATGACCGGCAAGAAGTGGCAGGACGTGCGTTCGTCGGTCAACCGAGCCGCGCGAGAAGGCGTTCACGTCATGTGGGGCAGCTGGCAAGACCTCTCGCCGCGAGTCACAAACCAGATCGCCGAGATCTCTGAACTCTGGGTGGTCGAGAAGAAGCTGCCTGAACTCGGGTTCACGCTCGGCGGTATTGATGAGTTGCGCGACCCTGACGTCGAGATCGCGGTTGCGATTGACGGAACCGGATCCGTGCAGGCTGTGACAAGTTGGATGCCCACCTGGACCGAGGGATTCGTTACGGGCCGCACGCTCGACTTCATGCGACGTCGGGCCGACGGCATGAACGGGGTGATGGAATTCGTGATTGCTGAGGCTGCGGTTCGCGCGCGACTCGACGGGCTTGTTTTCCTCAGCCTGTCTGGTGCGCCGCTTGCCGTCGCGGCCAGCGACGAGAAGCCTGGCCCGCTCGAGCGGGTGCTGGCTATGGTCGGCCGCTCGCTCGAGCCGGTCTACGGGTTCCGTTCCTTGCTCAACTTCAAGCAGAAATTCCAGCCCCGGCTCGTGCCCCTGCATCTCGCCTACCCCGACGCGATGTCGCTTCCCGCGATCGCGATCGCTATCTCACGCTGCTATCTGCCTGACCTGACGCTGCGCGAATCCGCAGCGCTGGTGCGCAGCCTTCGCTAGCAGCTAGTGCTACCCTGACTCTGTGTTGTTCGGTCTGCTTCTTCTTAGCTGCCGCGACGAGTCCTAACTTCAGGCCTCACTCGTCGCGGCCTCTGTTGTTGAAAAACAACGTGCTCGGTCTGAATCCCCGACAACAGCGAAAGAGCTAGTGACCATGAAGAACACACAATCGGCTTCTGCAATGCCGATCCACAAGTACCGCCCGTACCACGAGCAGTTGAATGTCGACCTGCCCGACCGCACCTGGCCCTCGGCGCGCATCACTGAGGCGCCGCGGTGGTGCTCGGTTGACCTGCGCGACGGCAACCAGGCGCTTATCGACCCGATGAGCCCAGAGCGCAAGCGCATCATGTTCGACCTGCTCGTGAAGATGGGCTACAAAGAGATCGAGGTCGGTTTCCCGTCTGCGAGCCAGACAGACTTCGACTTCGTGCGCAGCCTCATCGACGGCAACCTGATCCCGGATGACGTGACAATCCAGGTTCTCACCCAGGCCCGCGAAGAGCTCATTCACCGCACCTACGACTCGATAGTCGGGGCGAAACGGGCGATCATCCATCTCTACAACTCGACGAGCATTTTGCAGCGCGACGTGGTGTTCCGCACCGACAAGCAGGGCATTATCGACATCGCCCTGCATGGCGCCCGGCTCTGCAAGGCGGCCGAGCCACGAGCCGCGGGCACCGAAATCATCTACGAGTACTCGCCAGAGAGCTACACCGGCACCGAACTCGAGTTCGCCGTCGACGTCTGCAACCAGGTGATCGATATCTTCGAGCCGACCCCAGAACGCAAGGTCATCATCAATCTGCCTGCCACCGTCGAGATGTCGACTCCCAACGTCTACGCCGACTCAATCGAGTGGATGTCGCGGCACCTGGCACACCGCGAGAACGTCATCCTCTCCCTGCACCCCCACAACGACCGCGGTACCGCGATCGCCGCCGCCGAGCTCGGGTACATGGCCGGAGCAGACCGCATCGAGGGCTGCCTGTTCGGCAACGGTGAGCGCACCGGCAACGTCGACCTCGTTGCGCTGGGCATCAACCTGTTCACTCAGGGAATCGACCCGCAGATCGACTTCAGCGACCTCGACGAGGTTAAGCGCACCGCCGAGTACTGCAACCAGTTGCCTGTACCCGAGCGCAGCCCCTGGGCTGGCGACCTCGTCTACACGGCATTCAGTGGTTCGCACCAGGACGCGATCAAGAAGGGTTTCGAGGCGATGGAGGCCGAGGCGAAAGCCACCGGCGTTTCCGTCGATGACCTGCTCTGGGCTGTGCCCTACCTGCCGGTCGACCCGAAAGACCTGGGTCGCGGCTACGAAGCCGTCGTGCGCGTCAACTCGCAGAGCGGCAAGGGCGGTGTCGCGTTCCTGCTCAAGGCCGATCACGCCCTCGACCTGCCGCGCAAGCTGCAGATCGAGTTCAGTGGAGTCGTGCAGGCCAAGACAGACGCCGAGGGTGGCGAGGTCACGAGCGCAGAGATCTGGGACATCTTCCACGACGAGTACCTGCCGGCACAAGACCAGAGCGAGAAGTGGGGTCGGTTCGAGCTGCTCTCGACAGCGACCGCGAGCGACCTCGCCGGTTCGACGAGCCTGCAGATCAAGCTGCGAGTCGGCGAGGAGGTGCAGGCGGCGACCGGAACCGGTAACGGGCCCATCGCCGCGTTCCTCGCGATCATGCAGGTGGAAGGCATTGACGTGAAGCTGTACGACTACGTCGAACACGCACTTTCTGCCGGTGGGGATGCATTGGCCGCCGCCTACGTCGAGCTGAACGTCAATGGCAAGCGGCTGTGGGGCGTCGGGATCGACGCTGACATTTCGACGGCATCCCTCAAGGCTGTCGTCTCCGCGGTCAATCGCGCGGTGCGCGCAGAGGCTGGGAACCGCGAGTTAGTCGGCGCCTAGAGAGGCGGGTTCTGCCGCGGATCCTCTGGCTTGCGCCTGCGGATTCGCGGCAGCTTCTCGATCGCGCGTTGCTCAGGCAGCGTCCAGTTGAAGAGCACCGCGAGCACGCGGATGCCGAAGGTCAGCGCGACGCAGATGGTCGCCGCGACGAACACGGGCACGCCCGAGGCGAGCAGGACAACGAGCAGGATCGTGCCCGCGAACGCGGCGACCGCATAGAGCGAGCCCACGTGCATGAGCGCGATCGGGCGGTGAAGCAGTACGTCGCGAAGGATTGAGCCGCCGACCGCCGTGAGTACACCGACAAAAATCGCGGGCACGACGGGGAGCCCTGCCGAGAGCGCCTTTGTCGTGCCGATCGCCGCAAACAGGCCGATCGTGAGCGCGTCGAGAACGGTGATGAGCGGCCCGAGCCGGGAGATGAGGCGTTCCAGCAGCATCCCGACAAGTGCGGCGGCCGTTGCGACTATGAGATACCAGTTGCTGGTGAGTGCGGCTGGCACCTGGTTCAGCAGCAGGTCGCGCAGGATGCCGCCGCCGAATCCGGTCGCGATGCCGATGATCGCGACGCCGAGCAGGTCAAGCCGACGGTCGCGAAATTGCGCTGCGATCAGGGCGCCCTGCGCGGCACCGATGCCGACGGCGAGGAGGTCAGCCCACAGCGGGATGACGAAGAGCGCGTTCATGCGCGGCCCGCAGCCGGCTCCCAGAGCTCGACCTTGTTGTCCTCGGGGTCGATAACCCAGCCGAACTTTCCGTACTCCGAGTCTTCGGCATTTTCGGAGACGGTGCGTCCTTCGTCACGCAACAACTGGAGCAGCCCGTTGAGATCGGCGACCCGATAGTTGATCGTGAACGATTTGGGCGAACCGGATGCTTCGGCGATGTTCCAGATCACCGGTCCGGTGAGTTCGGCGCCGCCCCACTCGTCGAGCTGGATACCGAGATGTTCCTGATACCACGCCCGCAGCGCGACAGGGTCAGCTGCCGTGAAGAATATCCCGCCGATTCCCGTCACTCTTTGCATGACTGTTTTGTACCACGGACCACACCACCAGCAGCACACCGATCAGCGCGACCAGACAGTAGAAACTCTCCGGGGCGAACTGGTTCCAGGCGCCGACCACGAGCTCGTTGAGTGCGAGCAGCGCGAGGCCGATCCTGACGATCATGCGCCCGCCGCGGTCGTCGCGAACTCGGCGAAAGTCTGCTTGCCATAGCCCGGCATCGCGGTCATGTGCTTTCCCGCGCGCATCGCCTTCAAAAAGGCGAGTGGTAGATGCAAGGTCCAGACCGGCTTCTTCGTGCCGGCCGCGGCCTGCCAGACGTCGATCGCTGCACGAAGCTGAAGTTGCTCCGGGCCACCGATATCCGGCACTCGACCGCTCGGGCCGGCATCCACAAGCTCGACAAGTCGTGCGGCGACCTCGGCCGCGGCGATCGGCTGGTCGGGCACATTGAGGCCGAGGATGACGGGCAGCTTCGCCTGCAAGTGCATGAACAACTGGATGAACTCGTGGAACTGGGTCGCCCGCAGGATCGTGTACGGGATGCCCGACCGCTCGATCACTCTCTCGCTCTCGAGCTTGGCGCGGTAGTAGGAGTAGGGGACCGCGTCCACCCCGACGATGGAGATGAAAACCAGGTGCTTCACGCCGGTGGCCCGGGCGGCATCCACGAGTCGCTGGGCCTGCGCGACATCCTTGGATCCGGTGCTCGTCGCGAGATGCACGACAGTGTCGATGCCCGCTAGCGCGTTCGCGAGCCCGGCACCGGTGTTGAGATCGCCGACGGCGCGGTCGGCTCCCGGGTTACGGCTGAGGATGCGCACATCGTGTCCGCTACCGCGCAACTGGGCGACGGTCGGCGTGCCCAGCGTGCCGGTTCCGCCGGTGACGAGGATGGTCATTCGGGTGTCCTTTCGTGGAGTTTCACCAGCTATGACTGGACAGCTACGCC
>JBDUDZ010000081.1:0-9277 GCA_040002635.1 Rhodoglobus sp. | reverse complement strand
GGCGCACGAGGTGCTTCTCAACATCAACTCGCCGGTGCTCATCGCCCGGCCGGAGACCGACCGCCTCTAGCGCGTGCTCAGGGCTTCCACACCATCAACACGACGACCGCGACCAGGAGCAGGGCAGTGATGCCGGAGCTCGCCGCAAGGGCGGGATAGCCGGCAGGCTTCTCCTCGCCCGCGGCGGTGACCGCACGCCCGGCTGTGAATAGCGTTGGCAGCACGACGAACGTGGTGACCAGGAACGCGACCAGGTACAGGATGATCGACGTGAGAATCCACGGCGTTGTGACCGACAGCTTGTATTCGGGGCTGCTCGTGCCCATGAGGCCGAAGCCGAATACCGCAACCAGCAGCGAGAGGTAGTTGAGCACCCGCAAGCTGGCGGCGATGCGCAGCACCATGGCATGGTTGCCCGTGCGCAGGGCGCCAAGGCCCAGCATGGGCAGGATCGCCATGGGGCCGATGATGAATACCGCGCCGAGCAGGTGGAGCACATTAAAGATGATCATGACGCGAGTATTCCAGCCCCCCGCTCCAAACGACAAGGACTAACGTCCTAGGCCAGTGCCGAGGCTCCAGACCCGAGGGTGAGCACGGTGTCACCCGCCGCGCGTTCGTCAGCGTGATGAGTGACGAGCACCACGATGTGGTCGCGGAGGGCCACGCGCAGGTCGGCGATGAGGGCGGCGGCGGCCGCCGCATCCAGGTTGGCGGTCGGTTCGTCGAGGAGCACGACATCGGCGGGTGTCAGCAGCGTGCGCGCCACGACGATGCGTTGGCGCTCCCCGCCCGAGAGGGTCGAGCCGCCCGCGCCCACCACGGTGTCGAGGCCGGCCGAGAGCGAGTCGAGGAGCGAGCCGAGGCCGACGCGCCGCAGTGCGGACGTGAGCTCGGCGTCATCCGGTCGCTCGGCGGGTGAGCGTGCGATGGCGAGGTTCGCGCGCAGGGTGGACGCGAAGAGGTGGCCGTCCTGTGGGCACCAGGCGATGCGGGAGCGCATGGCGTCGGCATCGAATTCAGCGGCATGGAGCCCGTTGACGAGAACCCGACCCGAGGAGGGCTGGAGGGCGCCGAGCAGCACGCCGATCATCGTGGACTTCCCCGAGCCGGACGGGCCCTCGACCACCAGCCAGTCGCCGCGATCGGTGGTGGCGTCTACGCCGGTGAAGACTTCTTCGGTGCCGGGCTCCCAGCGGGCACCAACGCCGGCCAGGGCAAGGGAGTGGATGCGGTCGACGGGGCGCACGCCGCCGCCGGTGACGGGGACCGGAGGGCGGGATGCCCGCTGCAGGGCTGCACGCAGGCGCGGCACGAGGGTCACGGCATCCACGACACCGAGGAGGGACTCGACGAGGGCGAGTGGCGTCAGCACGAGCACCGCCACGACCTCCGGCGGGAGAGTTCCCGCGGTGACCGCGTCGGCGCTCGCCGCGAGCATCCCGACCGCGGTCGCGGTGCAGGCGAACAGCACGATGGCCCCGCCGAGGCCGGTGGCCCACGAACTGCGGCTCGCGGCACGACTTGCCACCCGGTCGCGCACCGCCAGGTCGGCCCGGATGCCCCCGGCGACGCCGTTGCCGCTGAGGTCGGCCGCGGCAGCGATTGCCGCCGCAAATCGGGTGAGCACTGTGGCACGCATGGACTGCTCTGCGGTTGCCGCTGACCCACAGGCGAGAAGGGCGACGACGGGCGCCAACAGAATCGACACGAGAACGCAGGCCAGCAGCAGGGGCACGGCGGCCGGGTGCAGCAAGCCCACGGCGATCAGGGCGGCAACGGATGTCGCAGCGCCAACTCCCAACGGAATGACGACCCGCGGCACCAGGTCGCGAACCTCGTCGACCGCGCCCACGAGGTGATCGAGCACCGCGCCCGCCCCGAGGAGTGCCCGCGAGGTCGATGACCGTGCCGCGAGCCCTGACCAGAGCCGCACCCGCAGCTCGGTGACCGAGCGGAATACGGCGTCGTGGGTGACGAGACGTTCGGCGTAGCGCAGCACTGCCCGACCGATGCCGAAGAACCTGACGCCCACAATCGCCACCATGAGGTACATGACCTCGGGATGCTGGCTAGCCCGCACGATGAGCCAACCGGAGACCGCAGTGAGGGCGACGGCGAACAGGCTCGCGAGCGCGCCGAGGGCGACGGCGCCGACGTAACGCCAGCGCACGGGACGCAGGAAGCTGACGAGGGCGGACCACGCGCCGCCGATGGCGGCCGGGTGAGCGGTGCCCTGTCGCTCGATCGCCGGGAGTGCTGTGTCGGTCGGGCTCGACTGCCGGAAGGCCGTCGTCGCGCCGATCTGGATCTCGTTGGTCGCCAGGCGCACCACTGCGGCCTCGTGGGATGCCACCAGGACGGTCACCGAGCCGTCCAGCGCCGCGATCATGCCTTCGACCATCCGAGCGCTGTGGGCATCGAGGTGCGCGGTCGGCTCGTCGAGCAGCAGGAGTTCGGCGCCCGCCGCCACTCGCAGCAGGGCACGGGCGAAGGCGAGTCGACGCAGCTCGCCCGGGCTGAGCTGGGCGGGGTTCGCGTCTGCCAGGCCGCGCAGACCCAGCTGGTCGAGGAGTGCGCTGATCCGCGGTTCCGCGTCGGCGAGGCCGTCGGCGTAGATCGACAGCTCGCCGCGGACCGTCTCGCCTACGGTGTGGATGGCCTGCGGCATCCAGGCGATGCGGCCGGCGTCGACGCCGCTTACGCTTCCGGTCACGGCGACCCCGTCGACTCCGTCGTCGAGTTGGCCAGCGAGCACCGCGAGCAGGGTGGATTTGCCGCTGCCGCTTGTTCCAGCGACCGCAGTGATCCGTAGGGGCTGCACCGCGAAGTCGAGCGGCCCAAAAGCGGGGCCGGTGCGACCGGCGAACGTGACCGACAGGCCGCGAGCGATCAGGTGACTGCCGGGTCGGAGAATCGGGCGCGCCACCGGGGCTTCGATGATCGCCTCGGCGCGCGACAGGGCGTCGATCCCCGACCGCGATGCGTGGAACGCCGCACCGAGTTCACGGAACGGCGCGAAGCACTCCGGGGCCAGAATCAGCACGACGAGGGCCACCTCGAGCCCCAGGGTGCCCGACACCAGGCGGAAGCCGATGGCAACGGCCACGATGGCCACCGAGATGGTAGACAGCAGCTCGAGCACGAGCGCCGAGAGGAATGCGATTCGCAGCGACAGCATCGTGGTTCGTCGGTAATCTTCCGAGATGGTGCGCAGCGCCTCGGCCTGCTGCTGCACTCGGCCGAGGCCGACCAGCACGGGCAGTCCCTTGGCGAGTTCCACCATGTGGTCGGACAGCCGGGCCAGCGCGGTCGTCGCCGCTGCCACGCGGTCGTTTGTGTGCATCCCGACCAACGCCATGAAGACCGGCACGAGAGCGACCGTGACGACGATGATGACGGCGCTAAGCCAGTCGGCGAACAGGATGCGCGCACCCACCAGCAGCGGGATCACCGCGGCATTCGTCATGGCGGGCAGTACCGACCTGAAGTAGGCGTCGAGGTCGTCGAGGCCCCGGCCTGCCAGCAACGCCGTGCTGCCGACCCGGGAGCCGCCCCGCGCCAGGATCCTGATGGCCAGACGGCTGCGGATGTCTTCCTTCGTTCCCAGCCCCGCCCGCACGGCGTAGGTCTGCGCCAGCCAGTTGAGCCCGCCTCGCGCCACCGCGGCCGCGATGCCCCAGAGCAGGGCGACCGTCCACCCGTGGTCGCCGGCGATGACCGAGACGATCCCTCGGGCGATCGATTCGGCGATGACCACGAGGGTCAGGGCCTTCGCTGCGCTGATCAGGCCGAGGCCGTACAGCCCGCGCAACGGCTTCCCGCCGAACCCGGCAAATGGACTCCGGGCCCGGCGGGTCTCGCTCATGCTCCCGTGACCTCGCCGACCGGGTGGGCCGCGGGGATATGCTGCTCACCGATCCGCTTGCGGAACACCCAGATCGACCAGGCCTGGTAGGCCAGGACTACGGGCAGTGCGCAAGCAGTCACTACTGTCATCACCCCGAGGGTGTACGGGCTGCTCGACGCGTTGGCGACGGTCAGGTCGTATGCGTGGTCGATCGTCGACGGCAGCACCACCGGGTAGACGGCGGCGAAGATTGCCGCCGCACCGAGGGCGAGGAAGACGGAGAATCCGATAAATGCCCGCCCTTCCCGTCCGGCGCGAGCGCTGAACCACGCCCAGACCACCGCGACTACCGCGGCGAGGATGGGCAGCCAGGTGATGAGCTTGCCGCCCTGGAACTGCACGACGAGCACCCAGGCGACGATCGGCAGGAGGGCCACAGGAGCCCAGCGCACCACGAATACGCGGCTGCGCTCACGCACGTCACCCTCGGTCTTGAGGGCGAGGAACGCCGCGCCCTGCACGAGGCAGAACCCGATGACCGCGAGGCCGCCGAGCACCGCATAGCCGTTGAACCAGGCGAACGGGCCGCCGACGCGGTCACCGTTCGCATCGATCGGCAGGCCGGTCGTGGTGAGGGCCAGCAGTGCGCCGACGCAGAACGCGACGACGAGCGATCCGAGGCCGAGTGCCCTGTCCCAGTTGCGGGTCCAGCGCTCCGAGCTGCCCTTGCCGCGGTACTCGATGGCAACGGCACGGAAGATCAGGCCCAGCAGTGCGACAGTGAGCGGCACATACAGCGTCGAGAACAACGAGGCATACCAGAACGGGAACGCCGCGAAAGTGCCGGCCCCTGCCGTAATCAGCCAGACCTCGTTGCCATCCCAGAGCGGGCCGATGGTGTTGAGCATGACGCGCTTCTGCACGTTGCCGTGGGCTCGGAACAGCAGGTGCATGCCCACGCCGAGGTCGAAGCCCTCGAGGATGAGGTAGCCGATCCAGAGCACTGCCAGCGCCGAGAACCAGACGGTGGGAAGGATATCCATGATTCGTCTCTCCTAGTAGGCGAACGACAGGACGTCGTCGTCGGTGATTGCCGGGGCCTTGGGGTCAGCGGCGAGTTCGGGCATCGCCGAGGCGACCCCACCACGCACGTACTTCACGAGCAGCCCGACTTCGACTACCAGCAGAACTCCGTAGACAAGGGTCAGGGCGACGAGCGAGAAGATGATCTCGAAGCCCGTGACGCCGGGCGAGACGGCTGCCGCCGTGAACATGAAGACGCCATCCACACCGCCGGGTGTCGGGTTGGGGGCGACCACGAACGGCTGGCGACCCATCTCGGTGAACACCCAGCCCGCGGCGCTTGCCGCGAAGGGCGCCAGGATGCCCAGCACGGCAAGTCGCGACAGCCAGCGCGAGCGTGGCACTGTTCCCTTCCGCGTCAGCCATAGCGCCACCGCAGCGGCGAATGCGGCAAGCGCGCCGAACAGGATCATGAGCCGGAAGCCCCAGTAGGTGACCGCCATGAGCGGCACGTAGGTGATGGTCTCGCCCGCCCTGTCGCCGTAGATGGCATCGTTCGGGATCGTCTTGCCGTACATGTCCTGGTACTTCGGCACCAGCTCGTTGACGCCCTGCACGGTGGTGGTGAAGTCGCCGTTGGCCAGGAACGACAGCAGGCCGGGAATCTCGATCACCGTTGTGACGTTCGAGCAGTCCTGCGAGCCGAGGTCGCCGAAAGAGAGCACCGAGAAGCCGGTACCGGTCGCGCATGCCGCTTCGGCCGCTGCCATTTTCATGGGCTGCTGCTGGAACATCAACTTGGCCTGGGCGTCGCCGGTGATTGCGACGCCCGCGAAAGCGACAACCGCAACCACTGCACCGATGCGCAGCGAGGTGATCCAGACTCCGTGGTCGGCGGCATCGCGGCTGCGGTCGGTGGTGGATGCGCCAACGACGACCCTGCCCGCGGCATCCACGGTATCGATGCCGTCGCGGCGGCGGCGCCACAGCTGGTGCCAGGCGATGCCGAGCAGGAACGCCGCCCCCACGCCGAACGCTCCGGTGATGGTGTGGCTGTAGGCAAGCAGGGCGGTGTTGTTGGTGAGCACGGCGCCGATGTCGTTGAGCACGGGGCGACCGTCAACGTAGGCGATGCCGACGGGATGCTGCATCCACGAGTTCGCGACGATGATGAAGAAGGCCGAGAGAATCGAGCCGATCACGGCAAGCCACAGGGTGGCGAGGTGCACCTTCTTCGGGAGCCGATCCCAGCCGAAGATCCACAGGCCGAGGAACGTTGACTCGAGGAAGAAGGCGAGCAGGCCCTCCATGGCGAGCGGGGCGCCGAAGACGTCTCCGACGAAGCGGGAATACTCACTCCAGGCCATCCCGAACTGGAACTCCTGGACGAGCCCGGTGGCGACTCCGAGGATGAAGTTGATGAGGTACAACTTGCCCCAGAACTTCGTCATCCTCAGGTACTTCTCGTTGCCGGTGCGCAGGTAGAGGGTCTGCATGACGGCAACCAGTGGGCCGAGCCCCAGGGTCAGGGGGACAAGGATGAAATGGTAGACCGTCGTGATGCCGAATTGCCATCTCGCGATTTCGAGGGGATCCACGCTGTGTGACCTTTCCTGGTGGGGGTTTGCCTTAACTCCAGCGCATCAGGCGGATGAGCCACAGGGTCGAAAGTCCCGTCCGGATGCATCGGACTAACCCTCCGGGCGCCATGGGACTTTCGGCCTGACGAGTTGGCGTCGAACAGGCGCACAGTGGAACCGTGGAGCGCTTCGCTCCATCCGAGCTAAGGCAGGTTTCTCATGGTTCGCACATACGTTGTCACCGGTGCCGCGAGCGGCATCGGCAAAGCCACCTCCGAGCTCATTGTCGAGCGAGGTGGACGGGTGATCGGAGTCGACGTCCACGATGCCGATGTGATTGTCGACCTATCGACCACCGCCGGCCGAGCCGATCTCGTGACGCAAGTGACCGCACTCTCCGGCGGAAAGATCGACGCGATCATCGCGAACGCCGGGCTGGCTACTCCCACGGCGGCGACGGTCGCCGTCAACTACTTCGGAACCCTGGCGACCCTTCGGGGGTTGAAGCCGCTACTCGTCGGCTCTCCCGCGCCCCGGGCAGTTGCGACCGCATCCATGGCGTCGCTCTTCCCGCCAGATGACGCGCTGCTCGAGGCGCTGATCGCGGAGGACGAGGCTGCCGCGATGTCGCGCGGCGCCCAACTCGAATCGGGCGGCGATGAGCTTGCCGCGCAGATCTACGGCACGACGAAACGCGCCCTTGCCCGCTGGATCCGTCGCAACGCCGCCACGGCCGACTGGGCCGGAGCTGGCATCCCGCTCAATGCGATAGCTCCGGGGGTCGTCGAAACGCCGATGACAGCGGCGTTCACCGGCTCGGACGAGGCCCGGTCTGCGATCCTGAACATGGTGCCAATGCCGCTGAACGGAATCTTCCAGCCGCGGGATGTCGCGTACCTCCTCGCCTGGCTCACGAGTGAGGAGAACGCGCACCTGTGCGGTCAGGTCGTCTTCATCGACGGCGGTTCGGACGCGATCATCCGGGGCGAATCCACCTGGTAACCCCGCCCGGCTAGTCTTCTCCCCGTGACGCGAGAAGGCGAGTCGGTCCCCGACCTCGATGGCGAAGGCTACGTGCAATCGCGCGGCACCGTGGGGGAGGTTTTCCGCGTCTTCCTGAAGCTCGGGCTCACGTCATTCGGCGGGCCGATCGCGCACCTGGGCTACTTCCGCACCGAGGTCGTGGTGCGGCGCAATTGGCTGGATGACCGCGAATACGCCGACCTCGTCGCGCTCGGCCAGTTCCTGCCCGGCCCGGCCTCGAGCCAGGTCGGGTTCGGCATCGGACTATTGCGTGCCGGACCTCTGGGCGCGATCACGGCATTCCTCGCCTTCACCCTGCCCTCGGCTGCCCTCATGCTGGCCTTCGCCTACGGCGCGTCGCTGCTCACCGGCATCATCGGCGTGGGGGTGCTCAACGGCCTCAAGATCGTCGCCGTGGCAATCGTCGCCCAGGCGGTCTGGGGCATGGCACGCACGCTCACGCCCGAGCTGCGGCGCGCCGCGATCGCGGTGCTCGCGGCGCTGCTGGCTATCCTGCTCTCCGCGTCTTTGGGCCAGATCCTGGCAATCGTGGTGGGCGCGATCCTCGGGATGCTGCTCTGCCGCGATGCAGCCTCGGATACCGCCCCGCGCATGCGCTTCCCTGTCTCCCGTGCCGCCGGCATCGTGTGTCTCGCGCTCTTCGTCGCGATTCTCGCTGGTGGGCCGATCCTGGCCGGAGCCGTCCACTCCAGCGCGCTCGACCTGTTCGACGCGTTCTACCGAGCTGGTGCGCTCGTGTTCGGCGGCGGCCACGTGGTGCTGCCGCTGCTGCAGGCGGGTGTCGTCGAACCGGGCTGGGTGACTTCGCAGCAGTTCCTGGCGGGCTATAGCGCGGCCCAGGCGGTGCCGGGGCCCCTGTTCACGTTCGCGGCCTACCTCGGCACGATCTCGGTGCACGGGCCGGGCGGCGTTGCTGGCGCCGCGATCGCGCTGGGCGCGATCTTCCTTCCCGGTTTCCTCTTGCTCGTCGGCGTGCTGCCGTTCTGGAACTCGTTCCGCCGCCAGCGCTGGGCGCAAGCCGCGATGCGAGGCGCGAATGCCGCGGTCGTCGGCATCCTGGCCACTGCGCTCTACTCGCCCGTGTTCACCACGGCCATCACCGGACCGGGGCCGTTCTGGCTCGCTCTCGCCTGCTTCGTGCTGCTCGTGGTGGGCAAGGTGCCCGCGTGGGCGGTCGTGATCGTGGGCGCTGCGGGCGGCGTGGTGCTCGCGCTGCTCAACTAGCGAGCGCGGCGCGGAAGCCCGGCGTCGCGCGCAGGTCGCCGGTGCGATCCACGGTCAGCACGTCGATGTCCCACCGGGCGGTGAGGTCGTCCAGCGCCTCAGGACCACCGGCCACGATCGCGGTGGCCAGCACATCGGCGGTGACGATGTCGTCGGCGACCACGCTGACCTGGCGGAAATGCGCGGGCAGGGTGCTGCCGCCCAGCCAGATGTGGTCGCCGCGCTGGGCGCTGCCCGAGGTCGCGACGGCCCGGCGGGAGCCCTCGAGGGTGATCGAGCAGAGCAGGTTGCCGTCGTCATCCGGGTCGGCGATGCCGATGACCTGCCCGCCGCCGGGTGGGGAGACGAGGATGTCGCCGCCGACGTTGATGCTCCAGCCGGGGCATCCCGAGTCGTCAAGCGCGCGGCCCGCTTCGGCAATCGCGTCAGCTTTGACGATTCCGTTGAGGTCGAGGATGCCGTCCGGGCGTTCCGGGGAGAAGAGTCCGCCCGTGGCGGCGCGCCAGTCGATCGCGCGCTCGTAGGTCGCGCGCAGTTCGGCGCTGGCCGCGGGCAG
>JBDUDZ010000080.1:0-9294 GCA_040002635.1 Rhodoglobus sp. | reverse complement strand
ACTCGCTTAGTTGTCGTCGGTGAGAACTGGCACCTTGACAAGTTTCGAGCCGTCAAGCGCCTGCAGCTCGCGATCGCCAACCGGGCCCGCCAGCGCAATCGGTACCAGCAGAGACGCAGTGAGAGCTGCATCCTTCGGGCATTCCTTCACCTGGTCGACCGCTGAGCCATCAGCCGCGTCCGGCACCCCATAAAAGATGCCGATCTGAATTGTCTTATCGGTCTCGATCACTACCGCCTCGCGCGGCATGCACAGGATCGGGCCGCGGACACTTACGACCAGGCTCGCTGAGTCGATTGCCGAGAAACCCACGGAGGGTGGGTTGCCGATAAAACCCGCCATATCGGTCTTGCCCAGCAAGGTGTAGTTGGCTAGCCGACTCAGGTACGCGGGCGCGCCGCTGTTGGTAAACACCTGGTACCCGATTATCGGCATCTCCGGCAATCCGGCCGGCGCCGCGGTAAGCGGCTGCACAACGCGGTTGACCACCTGCGGGTCTGGCTCGCCCCACATGTTGTGGACTGCCGATCGCGGCGGTGCGGCATCCGGAAGATTCAGAACGAACGTCGTCGACGCCGCGATGAGCACTCCGACCAGAGCGAGCACTCCGATAGCCGAAACCAGCCGACGCAGCCCATAGGAAAAAGCACCCGGTTCATTCGTGCGAGGGTCGGAAAGGCTCCAGCCCGTGAGCGACTGCCAGTTGCTGCGAGGTGCAACAAGCCCCCAGAACAGCACGCCGCCCATGGTGGCAGCAACTATCCCCAATACCAGGCTCACGCTAAGACACTAGGGGGTGCATCCTGACAACACGCCCCGCCCCACCGTCCTCACCGCCCGTTAGCTGACGAAATGCCAGTTTCTGATTTGTCGGCTTAGGCCAGCTCATTGCCTTCCAGCAGCTCAGTCACGAGGGCGGCGATCGCGGATCGCTCGGAGCGAGTGAGGGTGATGTGCCCAAACAATGCGTGTCCCTTGAGAGTTTCGATCACCGACGCAACCCCGTCATGCCTGCCAACACGCAGGTTGTCGCGCTGCGCCACGTCGTGGGTGAGCACCACGCGCGAGTTCTGGCCGATGCGGCTGAGCACGGTGAGAAGCACGTTGCGTTCCAACGACTGTGCCTCGTCGACGATCACGAAGGCGTCGTGCAGCGATCGGCCGCGGATATGGGTGAGCGGCAGAACCTCAAGCAATCCGCGCTCCAGCACTTCGTCGAGCACGTTCTGCGAGACGACAGAGCCCAGGGTGTCGAAGACGGCCTGGGCCCAGGGATTCATTTTCTCAGCGGCGTCGCCGGGCAGGAAACCGAGTTCCTGACCGCCCACGGCATACAGCGGACGAAAGACCATGATCTTGCGGTGCTGCTGCTTCTCGAGCACCGCCTCAAGGCCGGCGCAGAGCGCGAGGGCCGACTTGCCCGTGCCCGCGCGGCCGCCGAGCGACACTATCCCAATCTCGGGATCGAGCAGCAGGTCAATGGCCAGCCGCTGCTCAGCGCTTCGGCCATGTAGTCCGAAAATGTCGCGGTCCCCACGCACGAGCCGCATCTCGCCTCGACCGCTCACGCGCCCCAGTGCCGATCCTCGATCGGAGTGGATGACGAGGCCGGTGTTGATCGGAAGATCCTCCACGGTGCGCGAGTGCAGCTGCTCGTTGTCGTAGAGCTGGGCCATCTGCTCTGAGGCGAGATCAATGTCGGCTTGGCCCGTCCATCCCGAGTCGACGGCCAACTCGGCACGATATTCATCCGCGGCAAGACCGATGGATGCCGCTTTCACCCGCAGCGGAAGATCCTTGGATACCACCGTGACGGCCAGACCATCATTGGCGAGGTTCATCGCGACGGCGAGGATTCGAGAATCGTTGTCACCGAGCTGCAGGCCGGAAGGCAAGACCGACATGTTCGAGTGGTTGAGCTCGACTCGCAGGCTGCCCCCCTCGCCGACCGAGATGGGAAAGTCGAGACGCTCGTGCTTTACCCGCAACTCGTCGAGATTTCGCAGGGCCTGGCGCGCAAAGTAACCGATCTCCGGATCGTTGCGTTTGGCTTCGAGCTCGGTGATCACAACGACAGGGAGCACCACGTTATGTTCTGCGAAACGGAAAATGGCCTTGGGGTCAGAGAGCAGAACCGAGGTATCCAGAACGTAAGTGCGCTCACGCTGGGATGTGCCCGATTCCCCCGCCCCGGTCTCGTTTGTCTTCGACTTCGGGCTGGTCAACTCGGCCACGTGCACTCCATCCCCGAGGGCAAGCCCCCGGATCCAGTCTGCTTTCTCCGAGGGCAAGCCCGCGGATCCAGTCTGCTCAGACGGCCGATGTGGTGTTACGCACATTTCGCGAGACGAACTTGCGTGGCCGCCTCGACCAGGCGCCGTGCCTGATGATCCGACGCTAAGCCGTGGATGATTCAGACGGGTTACCGACACGCCACTTTGCGTGTCCGGTTGGTAAATAACTCGTCGGCGTGTGACACACCGCCATCTCGCGGTCAGACAGTTATCGCTGTTGCGAATGACATGAGACTCGCTCTGAGCATCGCGAAGGTCTCTTCCGAGGTTGTGACGTGCGGACTCAGCCGCACTGAACCCTGGCGCGTTGTTGCCGTCACCCCGTGGTTGTGCAGTGCGGCGTTCAGCACTGTCAGCTGATCCTCGGCCGGCGTGAGCACGACGATTCCGGCGCGCTCCGACTCATCGCGAGATGAGCTCACCAGGATTCCGAATTCATCGGCGAGATCGATGATCCTCGATGTTTTTTCCGCCAGCCGCGCGGCGACGGCAGGGACACCGACACGACCAAGTTCCTCAAGCGCCGCAGCCAACCGGCCCTGAGCTATCGGATCGGGATTGGTGATCTCAAATGCACCGACTCCAGCTGCGGGCGGGGGAACCTCATCGAGTGGTGTGAGTCCGCCTTCGGTCGCCGAGAATCCAGAGAGAACCGGGGTGATGCGCTCGAGCGCCCGATCGCTCATCGCAAGAAAGCCAGTTCCCCACCCTGCCCGCACCCATTTCTGGCCACCGGCGACTATCACGTCGGCAACCTGCCAGGGCGCATCGACTACCCCAAACCCCTGAATCGCGTCGACGATCAGCAGCCGGTCGCCGATCACCTGGCGGATACCGTCGAGGTCGACAAGGTGCCCGGTGCGGAAGTCGACGAGACTCACTGCTACGGCAGTGGTCGACGGGGTGAGTTGGCCGCGCAGATTGCCCGGCGTAACCCGCCCGTGGTCGGTCTCGAGCCAGAGGGGCCGGACGAGTTTCAGGGCATCCTCCGCGCGGGACACCGCGAACGGCAGACTCGGGAACTCGGCAGGCGAGAGGGCGACTTCACCGGTCATGCCGAACATCGCCTGCATGAGACCCTGGCTCGTGTTCGGCTGGAACACGATGTGGTTGGGCGCAAGACCGATGATGGCCGACACCGCGTCGCGCACCCGCTGATCCTGCTCTTCGAGGGTGGCGAGCGTACCGAATCGCGCGCGGCCGAGGAGGCTCGACAACGCCATCTCCTCGTCGCGCACGGCGCTGCCAACCGGACCTGCCTTCGCAAAGTCGAGATAGCCGGGTTCCTCACCGAAGCGAGCTACGAAGTCGTCGATCTGCATGTCGATCGCGCTCGTGGGAGTCACTGGCCGAACCTCCGTTGCCGTCGGGAGAAGTCACGAAGCGCGCGCAGCAGATCCACTTCTCGCAGGTCGGGGCCGAGCGCCTCCACGAAATAGAACTCGCTGTGGGCGCTTTGCCAGAGCATGAAGTCGCTCAGCCGTTGCTCTCCCGACGTGCGGATGACGAGGTCAGGATCGGGTTGGCCCCCGGTGTACAGGTGCTCACCAATCAGCTCCGGGGTAAGTATCTCCGCCAGGGCGTCGAGAGTGCCGCCGCCGCTCTCGTGGCTCTGCACGATGCTGCGCATCGCATCCGCGATCTCTCGTCGGCCGCCATAGCCGATGGCAAGGTTCACGTGTAGTCCGGTGTGGGCCGCAGTGGCCTTTTGCGCGTCGGCGAGCTGCTGCTTGAGCTTTTCGGGCAGACCATCGGTAGAGCCGACGTGCTGGATGCGCCAGTCACGGAAGTGCGAGAGATCGTCGGCGAGGTCACCGATGATCTCCAGCAGGCCGTCGAGCTCTTCCTTCGGCCGACCGGAAAGATTGTCGGTCGAAAGCAGGTAAAGGGTGGCGACCGAAATGCCCAGATCGTCGCACCATACGAGGAATTCACGATATTTCGCGGCTCCCGCGCGATGCCCATGTGCAGCAGTCTCTAGCTCGCGCAGGCGAGCCCAACGGCGGTTGCCGTCAATGATCATCGCGATATGGCGTGGCAGTTGCTGGGTGGCGAGAAGGCGCCGCAGCCGCCGCTGATAGAGACCGTAGAGGAAGCCCCGACCGAGGGGTACCTGGCGCTCTTTCACACGCCTACGCTAGCCCACCGCGAGCACCGAGACTGGGCGAGAGCCCCTGCCGTAAACTTGCGCCATGACCGCAACGACCCCGGGCGACAAGACCGAAAAGGCGCTCGACGGCGAGCAGGACACCGACCTGCCGAACATCCCGCTGCTTGATGACGAGCTCGAATACGGTTCCGTCGACGTCAAGCCGACGTGGCGGGGCTGGATTCACGCGGCCACCTTCCCGGTTGCGATCGTGCTCGGTGTCATCCTGGTTGTGGCGGCCGACGGGGTGTCGGCGAAAGTCAGCAGCGCGATTTTCTTCGCCTGCTCGCTGCTGCTCTTTGGGACAAGCGCGCTCTACCACCGCATCAACTGGAGCCCGAAGGTCAAGTCCATCTTCAAGCGCATCGACCACGCGAACATCTTCCTGCTGATCGCCGGTTCTTACACTCCGATCACCGTGCTGTGCCTGCCGCACGACAAAGCAGTGCTGCTGCTCTGGCTGGTGTGGGGCGGAGCCGGCCTCGGGATCCTGTTCCGGGTCTTCTGGATCGGGGCGCCACGCTGGCTATACGTGCCGCTGTACATACTGCTCGGCTACGCCTCGCTCGCGTTCATCGTCGACTTCTTCAACGCCAACGCCGTGATGATGACCCTGATCCTGCTGGGCGGGCTGCTGTACACCGCCGGTGCGGTGTTCTACGGGCTCAAGCGGCCCAACCCGATCCCGGGAGTATTCGGCTTCCACGAGATCTTCCACGCGCTCACGCTGCTCGCGTTCCTGTGCCACTGGGTAGGAATCTTCCTCGTGGCAACCAACCCGCCGGTGCTCGGGTAGCCGAACTGCGGAATTAGGGAGCTTGGCTAGCCGTTCTTCGGCTTTGGCCGCTTCGAAGCACTTGCCGCGTCGGCACGGCGTTCAGCCTCGAGTTGCTCGCGAATCTCGGCGCGGTAGCGCACCCGGCGCATCCGTCTCGACATGTCGATAATGAGCAGGATCGTGGCGGCCGCGACGAAGAACGTCAGGCCGAAGCCGACTACGCCGGGTGTCACAAGATCGTCAGGGGGTGCGCTCGGGCTCGGCGATGGGTCGGCGATCCAGACGATGACGCGGCCGGCGAGCATTGCCAGGTGATGCATTCGATGTCCTTAATTCCAGGTCACGCCACCGATGAGCAGTGCTGAACAGAACTTCTCGGGTTTGCGAATAGCCTTGGAGCACAAGCCTAACGGAGAGCACGTGACCACCCCCCGGACTGACCTCGACGCGCGCTACGGGCGCACAAGTTCGTCACGCCTGCGCACTCGGGTGATCGTGATTGCGACGGCCATCGCGTTCACCGTCGTCTTCACGCTGTGGCTGGTCTGGGGCGGCTTGTTTGGCGCTCCTGCCCAGTTGCAGGCGAACGACACCGGGTACACGGTCGTCGACGACAGCACAGTGAAGGTCACCTGGGAGCTCACTGTGCCGCCGGGAACCGTGACACAGTGCGCCGTACAGGCGCTGAACTCGACATTTGGCATCGTCGGTTGGAAGATCGTGGATGTCCCCGCATCGCCGCTGCTCACCCGTGACCTCAGCGAAGCTGTCCGCACCACCGAGCCTGCCGTCACCGGGTTGATCTACCGCTGTTGGCTCGCCTAGGCTTATCTGATTCCACGAAGCCGGCCGAGGTTTGGGGTAAGCCCCAGCACGGTCGGTTTCATTCTGTTAGGAGAGCATTGTGGCTAACGATCACCAGGTCACGTGGCTGACCCAGGAAGCGTTCGATCGCCGCAGCGCGGAACTCGAACAACTCTCCGGTGAGGGTCGCCTCGAGATCGCCAAGAAGATCGAGTCGGCTCGCGAGGAAGGCGACCTCAAGGAGAACGGCGGCTACCACGCGGCCAAGGAAGAGCAGGGCAAGATCGAGGCGCGCATCCGCGTGCTCACCGAGTTGCTGCGCCATGCCGTGGTCGGCGAGGCGCCAGAGAGCACGGGTGTGGTCGAACCTGGCACGGTTGTCACAGCCACCATCCAAGGTGACGAGTCGGTGTTCCTGATCGGCAGCCGCGAGATCGTCGGAGACAGCGATCTGGACGTGTACAGCGAGGGAAGCCCGCTCGGCACGGCAATTATCGGCAAGAAGATCGGCGACGAGACGAGCTACACGGCGCCAAACGGCAAGACCATCGTCGTCAAGGTTCTGAAGGTCGAAACCTACGTTCCCTAGTCAAACCTTAGAAGTCGACGCGGGGCGCGTAGCCCTCGTCGCGCAGCCGGGCCAGCACGGCTTCGGCATGCTCCGGCCCACGGGTTTCGATGTGCAGCTCGAGTTCGACCTGACTTATTTGCAGGCCAGTGCCGTGCCTGCTGTGCAGCACCTCGACAACGTTCGCGTTGCTCTCGGCCACGATTGTTGAGACCCGCGCGAGCTGGCCTGGGCGATCTGGCAACGGGATCCGCAACTTCAGATATCGCTCGGATGCCGCGAGTCCGTGGCTGATCACCCGTTCCATCATGAGCGGGTCGATGTTGCCGCCGCTGAGTATCACCACGGTCGTTCCTGTCGCTGTGACCTGGCCGGACAGAATCGCGGCCACACCGACAGCCCCCGCCGGCTCTACCACCAGCTTCGCCCGCTCTAGCAGCATGAGCAGGGCCTGCGCCATATCGTCTTCGGTGACGGTCACCACCTCGTCAACGACCTGGCGAACTATCTCGAAGTTCAGGTCACCAGGCCGTGAGACCGCGATGCCATCGGCGATGGTCGGCAGGATGGTGATCGTCGACGGCGCGCCCTTTTCGAGCGATACCGGGTAAGCAGAAGCGTTAAGTGCCTGGACACCGATGACCCTGATGGTGCGCCCGTCGAGCGCAGCGCGCTGCTTGATGGCGCTCGCGACACCCGAGATCAGGCCGCCCCCGCCTATCGGCACGATCACGGTGTCGACATCGGGGCGTTGGTCGAGGATCTCGAGGCCGAGCGTGCCCTGGCCCGCCACGACATCCGCGTGATCGAAGGGATGGATGAAGACGGCACCGGTCGTGCGTGCGAACTCGGCGGCGGCGCGCAACGGCTCATCGACGGTGTGGCCGCGCAGCACCACCTCGGCCCCATAGTCTTTCGTCGCCTGCAACTTCGGCAGCGGAACGCCCACGGGCATGAAGATCGTCGCCTTGATGCCTAGGGTGCGAGCGGCAAGCGCGACACCCTGCGCGTGGTTTCCGGCTGATGCCGCAACGACTCCGCGAGCTTTCTCCTCGTCGGTGAGACGGGCAAGCCGGTTCGATGCACCGCGGATCTTGTAGGAGCCGGTGCGCTGCAGGTTCTCACACTTAAGGAAAACGGGTGAGCCAAGAATCTCGGCGAGGTAGCGCGATCCTTCCATCGGCGTCACACTCACCGAGCCCGCGATGCGCTGGCGTGCTTCCTCGAAGTCAGCGAGGGTGGGACCGACCAACGTTGTCTCAGGCATTAGGCACGACATCCTTCGACTCGGGGCGCGGGTTGGTGCGCCATTCACCGCTTGCAATGTACTTCACCGTCACGTTCAGCACGGCAATGATCGGCACCGCAAAGAGTGCGCCCGGGATGCCCGCAACAAATGATGCCGCTGCGACACCGAACACCACGGCCAGCGGGTGCACTTTGACGGCAGTGCCCATGATGAAGGGCTGGAGCACATGCCCCTCGATCTGCTGGACCGCGATAACTACGCCAACCATGATGAGGGCCCAGAACGGGCCGAGGTAGACGAGCGCGACGAACACCGCAATGATTCCCGTCAACACCGCACCGACCACCGGGATGAATGAGCCAAGGAACACGGCGATAGCGATCGGGATGACCAGCGGAAAACCGAGGCCCGAGACTAACCCGAGTACCCAGGCGCCGAGCCCGATTCCGACTGCGTCGACAAATGCGACGAAGATCTGCACTCGCACGAAGGTGGTCAGGGTTACCCAGCCGGCGCGACCCGCGCCGTCGACTCCGCGGCGTGCCGAGCGCGGGAAGAGCCGCACGATCCAGCCCCAAATGCCTTTGCCGTCGATAAGGATGAAGAGGGTGGCGAAGAGCGTAAGGAAGACGCCTGCCAGCACGTGGCCCGCAGTGGTGCCGAACGAGAGCACGCCAGAAAGAAGGCCCTGTCCGTCTTTCTGAATAGCCGCGACACCTTGGTTGATGTACGCCTGGATCTCCTTATCCCCGAGTTGCAGCGGGGACGTGGCGAGAAACTTAGTGAAGTCGTCGAACGCCGTGACGGTGCGCGCCTGCAGGTTGGGGTAGCCACTGCGAATCTGGGCGACCACGACGACGACGAGCCCTGCAACCACAGCAATAGTTCCGAGCATCGCCAGGGCGACAGCGAGCCACTTCGGCCAGCGGTGGCGCTGCAGGAACTGCACGAGTGGCACGAGCAGCGCTGCGACAAGGATCGCGACGAGGAACGGAACGACAATGTCTCTGAACTGGATTATCACGAAGATCAGCACAGCGATCAGCCCGACCACCAGCAGGAGACGCCAGCCGTACGCTGCCGCGATGCGCAGCGCGGGCGGCACCGACTCATCCGGCTTCAGCTCGCCGTAACCGGCGACCGGTTGCTTCTTTCGACCAAGTGCCACGAGACAAGTCTAGGTCGCTGTTTTCTGGAGCATGCCGTGTGAGGCATGCACGCGGGATGCGATGGTGATGTCCGGGCGCCGCGATAGTCTCGGCACACCATGGTCGAGACGCTCTCCGCTGCGCAGGCGCGACGCATCTCACTCGCCGCCCAGGGCTTCGGCCGCCCGGTTGCCCCGGTGGGCACGCGGCAACTCAACCTCCAGCTGCAGCGACTCGGAGTGCTGCAAATCGACTCGGTGAACGTGTTCGAGCGCAGCCACTACCTGCCGCTCTTCGCCCGGCT
>JBDUDZ010000079.1:0-9363 GCA_040002635.1 Rhodoglobus sp. | reverse complement strand
TGAATATTTGATCGGATACGCACGCGTATCCACGAATGAGCAAGATCTCACTGCCTGTCAGCGCTCTTCGAAAGTGAGTCCGTTTTCGCTCGTTGAAAACCTTGCCACTTTGTTGTTGCGGCTATTCTGCCGTGTTCTGTGTGCTGGTCAAGCTGGTCGTGTTGATGCCGGTGTTCTTCAGCCGGTAGGACGCCCCTTTCAGGGTGATGACTTCGGCGTGGTGAACGATGCGGTCGATCATCGCGGCGGCGACGACTTGGTCGCCGAAGACGTCTCCCCAGCGGGCGAACGGCAGGTTCGAGGTGAGGATCAGCGATGCGTGTTCGTAACGACTAGAGACGAGTTGGAAGAACAGGTTCGCGGCGTCTTGCTCGAGCGCGAGCGCGGGCGCGGGACTGGGCGCGGGACTGGGACTGGGCTATCTCGACGTCTCGCATCCCTAGGGATACAAGGTGTCTCGCCGACCACTTTGGGGCGACAGCGGTGACGTGCCGGTCTTCGCGAGATCGCCCGGTCTCTCCACACCCGCGATTCTTGTAACTATGTCTCGAAAGCTTCTAGACGAATCTGCGTACGCACCATTAGTTACGAGACACCCCCCCGGAGCGGTCCATAACGAAACTGATCGCCTCCGCACGGCGCTCGCGCAGACGGAGCACGACATCAAACGCAAGCGGCTGACACGGTGTCGCCGCTCGCTTTGCGCGGACCTAGGCTGAACCTATGGCTGATTACACGGGAAGAGAATTGGTTGTCGTGCGCGTGCGGGGCACCGACATGCAGGTCGCCGCGGCTGAGCTCAGCCAGAGGCTCGCCGCATACCCCAATGCTCGCGTTACGGCTCTGACGCAACGATCAAGTGGCATCTGGGACTGGTCATCCAACATCCAACTCATCGCGGCGATCGAGTACACCGCATAAAGCAGTACGCCGCCCAAAGCAGTACGCCGCACAGAGCAGTACACCGCACAGAGCAATTCGCCGCATAGAGCACAGCACTCCTACCGAGCCGAACGAAGCATCCACGGCCCGGAAAGTCGACACGCTCAGTCGTCGAGCACGAACCCGCCGTCATCCTCGAAATGTGCAGGGATGACGCGCACCACCGCTGCGGGCGGGATCGGCCCGTAGATGTGCGGGAACAGCTCTCCGCCACCGTCCTCCCAGCGCACCTCCGCGCCGAGGCACGCCTCGTCGAGCTCGAGAACCACGAGGTCTTCCGGGTCGTCGCGATAAAACCGTTCAGCGACGCCAGCGAGCTGCTCTGCGGATGACGCGTGGATGAACCCCACCTCGGCAAGGCTCGCGCCGCGCGTAGACGTGCCGTAGGGCTCGCCATTCAGCGCATCCCACTCCGATGAGTGGGCGATGTGGAAGATGGTCAGCGGAAGCTGCCTAGAAGAAGTCGGGGCTGGGCGTCGAGGCCTGGCGGATCGAGACGTCGGCGTGGCGGTCGAAGCGGTAGCCCACGCCGCGCACGGTGCGCACGATGTCTTCGAAGTCGCCGAGCTTGGAACGCAGGCGGCGCACGTGCACGTCGATCGTGCGTTCGTTCGGGATCTCGTCATCGGCCGCCGACCACAGCGAAGCGATGAGCTCAGTGCGGTCGATGGTGCGACCTTCGCGCAGCACGAGGTACTGCAGCAGCTCGAACTCCTTGTACGTGAGAGCCGCAGTCTCGCCGTCGAGGGTGACTCGCTTGCGCGAGATGTCGACGACGACGCCACCGCGGGGCTTGGCGACAGGCTCTTCGACCTGGCGGTGCTTCGCGAGCGCTGCCGGGTCTTGCAGGGCGAGACGCACGACCTCCACATCGCGTCCGCCCGCGCCGAGCGGGGCGAGGGCGACTGCGGCATAAGTCTCTGCGGCGGGCACGAGCTGTGCCAAAAGGGCCTTTACCTGCTCGACGACGTGGCCGAGGTCGGTGCCGGCCTCGAGTGCCTTGAACTCGTCGAGCCCGACGTAGAGGGCAAAGCCGCGCGCCTCGGTGCCGGCGGGAACCGCCTGCAGGCGGCGGGGGGTAACTGAGGTTTCAGTGGGAGTGGGTACCGCAGCGATGAGCGTGCGGTCGACGGTTGCGATGGACATGGTCCTTGAGATCCTTAGGTATGTAGGGTGAAGGGCCTCTGATGATGAGGTGTGATCCTTCGGTAACTGCAGTCATGCGATGCGGAGATCCAGGCGTTATGAGGACTGGACCCCGGGAGCCCCGCCCTAAGGCGAACGGAACTCGGCGAAAATGCGCCTTAGGCACACATTCGACAACACATGACAACGCGCACGCCGGCAACCGCAAGGGTCGTGGTGAACGCGTGAACAGTCATGCCTGCAACTATGTCACACGTTGATCGAGCTTGTCGAGATCTCGACCGCGCTCGATCGGCGGAAGTCACACCGTGCCGTAGAGCCGATCGCCCGCGTCGCCCAGCCCCGGAACGATGTAACCCACCTCATTGAGTTTCTCGTCGATGGCGCCAAGCACGATGGTGACCTCGCGGCCGTCGGTGGCTTTTTCGACGGCCGCGACACCCTCGGGGCTTCCGATGAGGCAGACTGCCGTGACATCCCGAGCGCCTCGTTCGAAGAGGAAGTTGATTGCGCCGATTAGCGAGCCACCGGTAGCCAGCATCGGGTCGAGGATGAAGCACTGGCGGTCAGACAGGTCGTCGGGCAGCCGCTGGGCGTAGGTGGTTGGCTGCAGGGTGGTTTCGTCGCGCATCATCCCCAGAAAACCGACTTCGGCGGTGGGGATCAGCTTGACCATTCCCTCGAGCATGCCAAGACCGGCACGCAGGATCGGCACGACGAGCGGTCGCGGCATGCTGATCGCGAGCCCGGTTGTCTTCGCGACAGGCGTCTCGACCTCCACGACCTCGGTGCGCACGTTGCGGGTCGCCTCGTAGGCGAGCAGTGTCATGAGCTCTTCGGCCAGCGCCCGGAACGTCGGCGATGGGGTGTTCTTGTCGCGCAGCACCGTCAGCTTGTGCGTGATCAGCGGGTGGTCGGCAACGTGGACTCGCATAGGCTCAATCTACTGTGACCGGCTACGAAGAGTTGATGTCAGAAGCGCTGGCCGAAGCCCGCCTCGCGTTGGCCACGGGTGATGTTCCCGTCGCGGCAATCCTCGTGGATGCCGCGGGCAACCGCCTCGGCACCGGGCGCAACGAGCGCGAGCTCAGCCACGACCCGACCGCCCACGCTGAGATCATCGCGATCCGGGCCGCCGCTCAGGAGCTCGGCACCTGGCACCTCGAGAACACCACCCTCGTGGTCACGCTCGAGCCGTGCACGATGTGCGCGGGCGCAATTCTGCAGGCCCGCATCCCGCGGGTGGTGTTCGGGGCGTGGGACGAGAAGGCGGGCGCGGTCGGAAGCGTCAACGACCTGTTGCGCGATCGCCGACTTCCGCACCGCGTCGAGGTGATCGCGGGGGTGCTGGAGCACGAATCCGCGGCGCTGCTGAAGGACTTCTTCGAGGGCAGGCGTTAGCCCAGCAGCCAGCCGCGTTCCTCGGCGATGAGCACCGCCTCTGCGCGATTGCGCGCGCCGGTCTTGCCGATAGCGCTGGACAGGTAGTTGCGAACAGTGCCCTCCGAGAGGTAAAGGCTCAGGGCGATGTCGGCGATCGATGCTCCCGTGCGGGCGATGCCCAGCACATCAGTCTCGCGTTCGGTGAGTGGCGAGTCGCCACTGGCCAGTGACTCGGCGGCAAGGGTCGGGTCGACCACGCGGCCGCCTGCCGCAATAGTCCGCACCGCTTCGGCGAGCTGGCGAGCCGGGGTGTCTTTCACCACGAAGCCACTCGCGCCGGCCTGCATCGCGCGCCTGAGGTAGCCGGGACGGCCGAAGGTGGTGACCATCAGGATGCCGCATCCCGGCAGCGCCGCGCGCAATGCGGCAGCCGCCGTGATGCCGTCGAGACCGGGCATCTCCACATCGAGCAGGGCCACGTCGGGTTGTGTTTCGAGTGCGGCGGCGACGACCTGGTCGCCGCGCCCCACCTCGGCGACCACCTCGATGTCGTCCTCGAGACTGAGCAGTGCCACGAGCGCGCCCCGCACGAGAGCTTGGTCGTCAGCAACCAGCAGCCGGATCACGAGCTGACCCGCAGCCGGAAACCGCCGCTGGGGAGAGAATCGGCGCTCATCGTGAGGCCGGCTGCCCCGACGCGTTCGCGCAGGCCGGCAAGACCCGATCCGTCGGTCGAGGCCGCACCGCGGCCGTCGTCGGTCACCTGCACGAAGGAACCCCCGAGTTCCACCGAGCAGTGGGTCGCGTGCGAGTGCCGCAGCACGTTGGTGATTCCTTCACGCACTACCCACCCGAACAGTTCGCGGTAGGCGGCGGGCACAGCGTCCACGCTGCCGGGCAGGTCGGCGACGATCCCCCCAGACTCGAGCGCGGAGCGCGCGTTCGCGAGCTCGGAGGCGATGCTCATCCCCCGGTAGCCCGACACCGTAGAGCGCACGTCGGCGAGCGCACCCCGTGCCAAGTCTTCGACCTCCGCGATCTCCTTCGCGGCACCGGCCGGGTTCGTCTCGATGAGTCGCCCCGCGAGCTCGGCTTTCACGGTGATCACGGTGAGGGAATGACCGAGGATGTCGTGCAGGTCGCGCGCGACACGGCTGCGCTCCTGCTCGACGGCGAGCCGCGCCAGCTCATGCTGGGTCGCGCGCAACTGGTTCATGCTGCCGATGACGCGTGCGAAGGACGCCATCATGAGGGTGATCGAGACGAGGAATGCCGGGAAGTAGAACAGAGAGTCATCGCGCTGTCCGGCCAGCCAGGCGAAGAGCAGCGTTGCGGCGGCAAGAGCCGCCGTGTAGGCAACTATCACCCGGAAACGTACGTGGCTCATTGCCGCTGCCACGCCGACGTAGACCCAGAGCAGGTAGATGTCCGCGCCCATCCACGGCCAGAGAGCAAAGGACAGCGCGAAAAGCCCGGTCGGTAGCAGTGGGCGCAGCGGCTGTCGGATCGACCAGTTGAGGGGTGCAATCACCAGGAAAGCGAGGGCGTACAGCGCGAAGAGCAGGACGATCACTATGCGGGTCGAGGCATCAGGATAGGCACCGAAGAGAGGAACCGCTGTGTTCGCGAGCCAGATCAGTCCGATGATCCCGCCCGGATACCAACGCAAGGCACCACGACTTCGGAGACTGCCTAGCAGCGACGACGAGGCGAGCCCGATATCGGACCCGCCCCGCTCGCTCATGGCAGTGACGATACGCGTCATCACACCCGCTTGGTGTCGCGCCGGAAGGCCAGTGCGGCTCCGACGCTGAAGATCACGAGCCACAGCACAATGTTTGCCACGGCCGCCCAGTCGAAGGCTTCACCCGTGAGCGGAGCGCGCGCGATCTCGCCGAGACCATAGACCGGAGTCCAGCGGGCGATGTCCTGGATGACTTGCGGGAATTGGCTCAGCGGCGCGAAGAGCCCACCGAACAGCGCGAGTATCGCGAGGATCGGCCCGAGGAACTGCATGACATTCTCGCTGGGCACGAGATAGCCGATGAAGAGTCCGAGCGCGGTGAAGACGAGCGACCCTATCCAGGCGACAAGCCCGGAGATGATCCACGCCTGCATGGGCATGGTGACGCCGGTGACTACCCCGACCGTAAATGTCGCAACAACCGCGATGAGGCCGAGCACGAGCGAGGAGACCACTTTGATCGCGATGTAGGCGACAGGTTGCAGCGGCGTCAGGCGAAGTTGACGGCTCCAGCCGGTCGCCCGCTCGACCGCGACGGCACCGCCTGCCGATGTTGAGGCCACCATTGCTCCATATACCGCCATCGAGATCAGGACGTAGGCGGCGACACTGAGACCGCCGTCCTTGATCGGTGTTGCGGTGAGCGGCACGTTCTTTGTCGGCAGGCCCACAAGCAGGAACAGCGTGACAGGCATCACGACGGTGAAGATGAGCGTGCGGCGGTTTCGCAGCCGACGCTTGAACTCGATAGCGAGGAACCGCAGGTTGAACCCGCCGAATGGGGGAACGGTGCGCCCGAGGCGCTCGGCGGAGGTGGCGATGGTGGTCATGACTTGTCCTCTTCGTCGTCGTCGGCCGTGAGGGCGATGAATGCTTCCTCAAGGTTGTGCGAGGTGATCTCGATGTCTTTCGCATCGGTCTTGGTCAGCAGGTAGCGCGCCACAGCATCCGAATCGCTTGCCCGCACAAGCACGCCCTCGGGGCGCACCTCGACGTCATTGACACCAGCAATCGCGCGTAGTGCCTTCTCGTCGGCATCGGCAATGGATGCCCGCACGATGCGCCCAGACGCCAGGTTCTTGATCTCGGCTGCACTGCCGTCGGCGACAATCTGCCCCTTCCGCACGAGGATTATCCGGTCGGCATACGCGTCCGCCTCCTCCAGGTAGTGCGTGGCGAAAATCACTGTGCGACCAGATTTCGCGTCCTCGCGGATCGCGTTCCAGAAGTCGCGGCGGCCTTCCACATCCATGCCGGTGGTGGGCTCATCGAGGATGAGCAGGCCGGGGTCAGAGAGCAAGGCCATCGCAAAGCGCAGCCGCTGCTGCTGCCCGCCCGAGCACTTCTTCACTATCCGATCCCCGATGTCGAGGATGCCCGCCCGGCGCAGCACCTCGTCGACAGGTCGCGGGTCGGAAAACAGCGATCCCGTCAACTCGACTGTTTCCCGAACTGTGATGTCCTGCAGCAGTCCGCCGGTCTGCATCACCGCTGACACGAGGCCGCGGCTAATCGCCGCGCGCGGGCTCATGCCGTAGACACTTACCGATCCCTCGTCGGGCTTCGCCAGGCCGAGCAGCATGTCGATCGTGGTGGTCTTGCCCGCGCCGTTGGGCCCGAGGAACGCGACGATCTCACCCGGTTCGACGGTGAGGTCGATGCCGCGAACTGCGTGTACTTTGCCGTAGCTCTTCGTGAGTCCCGACGCCGCGATTGCGGCTGTTGTTGTCGTCAGCGGCGGTGCCGCGCTGGTGTTGGTCATGGGTCAATCCAACGTCATCCGGGGCGAGCGGACCAGCCATCTGCGTCACACGTACGCGATGACATTTGTCAGGTCAGTCGCTGCCCTTGATGACTATCGCATCGGTGCTGGGGTGCGCTCCACTTGGCGCATACACGTCTGGCTCGATGTAGATCACGCGTGCGGAGGGAACCACTGCACGGATTGCCGCCTCGACCGCGTTTATCGACTTTGCGACATCAACGAGTTTCGCCTTCGCCGCGAACGCGACCTTCGCCGCGACGAGCAGCTCGTCCGGGCCGAGATAGAGGGTCTTGATGTGGATGAGCGCCTCGACATCGGGCTGCCCGTTGATCGCGTCGCGGATCTTCACGGCGTCATCGGGGTTGGCGCCTTCACCGACGAGCAGGCTCTTCGTCTCCATGCCGAGGATCAGCGCGACCACGATCAGCAGCACCCCGATGGCGAGGGTGCCGATCGCATCCCACCGCGAGTTGCCGGTGATGATCGTGAGCCCCACGCCCAGCAGCGCGAAGGCAAGACCGAGCAACGCCGCGCAGTCTTCGAGCAGCACGACGGGCAGCTCGGGAGCCTTGGCTCGGCGCACAAACTGCACCCAGCTCTGCTTTCCGCGGGTGTGGTTTGACTCGCGGATCGCCGTGCGCAGTGACAGCGACTCGAGCACGATTGCCACGACCAAAATCAGGATCGGTAGCCAGGGCACCTCGAGCGGGTGCGGGTGCTGGAGCTTGTCGATGCCCTCCACTAGCGAAAACACGCCACCCACCGAGAACAGGATTATCGACACGACGAAGGCATAGACGTAACGCTCTCGACCGTAACCGAACGGATGCTCGGAGTCGGCCTGCTTCTTCGACTTACGGCCGCCACGCAACAGCAGCAGCTGGTTGCCCGTGTCGGCAAGCGAGTGCACGGCTTCGGCGAGCATCGAACTCGAGCCGGAGAAGAAGAAGGCGACGAACTTGCTGAGCGCGATACCGAGGTTTGCCAGCATGGCGGCGATGATTGCTTTGCTTCCACCCGATGCGCTCATGCCGCCAATCCTAGGATGGCCACATGACCACGACACTTCCCACCATCGCGATCATCGGAGCAGGGGCGATGGGCGGGGCCATCCTGCACGGCCTGCTTTCACCAGACGTGACGGTGAGTGGCGGCATCCGGGTAACCAACCGCACCGAAGCGAAGGCGGCGCTCGTGCGTCACGACGGCGTCGAATCTTTCGCTGTCGAGACGACTCCGGATGCCAACCTGCGCGCAGTCGACGGCGCCTCGATCGTGCTCGTCGGCGTCAAACCCGCGATGGTGCCTGACGTGCTGGCCGCGATCGCTCCTGCCCTCGACCCGGCAGCGCTGGTGATCAGCGTCGCTGCCGGTGTGACGACCGCCACGATGGAATCGATAGTTCCGAACAGCGTGCTTCGAGCCATGCCCAATACCCCGGCGATTATCGGCAGGGCGGTGACCGGAATTGCGGCCGGCGCGCGGGCAACCGCAGAGCAGATAGCGCTGGGCAGGGCGCTCTTCGAGACTGTTGGCACGGTAGTGGAGATCCCCGAGAGCCAGATCGACGCGCTCAGCACAATCTCCGGTTCCGGCCCGGCTTACGTCTTCTACTTCATCGAAGAACTCACGCGCACGGCGATCAACCTGGGGTTCAGCCCCGAGATCGCGGCCCAACTCGTCAATGGCACTTTTTTGGGTGCTGCGGAGTTGCTCGTGGCATCGGGCAAAGAGCCCTCCGCCCTCCGCGCCCAGGTGACAAGCCCGCGAGGCACCACAGAGCGTGCGATCGGAGAACTGCAGAAAGCCGACCTCACATCGCTGTTCGACCGCGCGACCGCGGCGGCCCTGGCGCGCGCCAAAGAGATGGCGGCGGGGGGCTGAGAGGCCGCTGGTTTCTCCAACAGCGGCCGGGCCAGCGCGCGGCTAATTCATAGCGGTTCGATAGTCGCTCGCGCCACCATGCTTCTCACGCGAACTATTGTCGCGGGGAAGAAGGAACACCAGTGCCTACCAAAATGATCGCCGAGCAGGCTCCCGCGGCGCTGCCCACGCCGATTGGGCCGCCGCAGACAGTCGTCGTGCAACAAGGGTCCCGCATCCCGGTGATCGGAATCGTCGGTATTTCCGTGGGTGCCGTAGTTCTCGCCGGCGCCCTTTTCGGCGGCGGCCTTGCCGTCGGCCTCACCCTTCCTACGCATGGCCAGCCGGGCGCCAGCCAGCATCAATTCTCTGGAGGAGCCAATGGCTTTCGCGGCCCCGGGCCGGTAGTCCCCGGCCAGGGCCACCGAGGCAACCGCAACCAGGGCGGCACTAGCCACGGACTCCCCAACCAGGGCGGGCCAAACCAGGGCGGCCCAAGCCAGGGCGGCCCAAACCAGGG
>JBDUDZ010000078.1:0-9409 GCA_040002635.1 Rhodoglobus sp. | reverse complement strand
ACACGGCGCGACCCACGGGCAGGTGCGGCATCGGGGCATCCAGCGGCACGTTCTCGACCACGTTCGCAACGAGGCGGAAACGGTCACGCATGTCGCTCAAGGCGACGACCACTGCCGGGCCGGAATCGGCAGTGAAGACCAGGCGCACCGGGTCATCTTTGCCGCCGATACCGAGCGGGTGAATCTCGAGGCTGGGCTTAGACGACGTTAGCGAAGGGCTCACTTCGAGCATGTGCGCGCCGAGGATCTTCTCTTCGCCGGGCGTGAGGTGGTAGGTGTAGTCCTCCATGAGCGAGGCGCCGCCGGGCAGGCCTGCACCCATGACGTTGGCGACGCGAACCAGGATCGCGGTCTTCCAGTCGCCCTCAGCACCGAAGCCATAGCCATCGGCCATGAGTCGCTGCACTGCAAGGCCGGGCAGTTGCTTGAGCGCGCCCAGGTCTTCGAAGCTCGTGGTGAACGCGGAGAATCCGCCAGCTTCGAGGAACGAGCGCAGCCCAATTTCGATCGCGGCTCCGTCACGCAGTGACTCGTGGCGAGCGCCGCCCTTTCGCAACTCTTCGACGACGTCGTAGCTGTCTTCGTACTCGGCGACGAGCGCATCGATGTCAGCGTCTGTGGCCGCCTGCACGGCATCCACGAGTTCGTTGACGCCCCAGGTGTTTACCTGCACGCCGAAGCGCAATTCGGCCTCGGTCTTGTCGCCCTCGGTCACGGCGACGTAGCGCATGTTGTCACCGAAGCGCGCGAGCTTGAGGTTGCGGCTTGCCCACCAGCCCGCGGCAGCGCGGGTCCAGGTGGCGACGCTCGAGGTCACTGCCGGGTTCGACACGTGACCGACGACTGTCTTGCGAGCGACACCGAGGCGGGCCTGGATGTAGCCAAACTCCCGGTCGCCGTGCGCGGCCTGGTTCAGGTTCATGAAGTCGAAGTCGATGTCTGCCCAGGGCAGCGCGACATTTGCCTGCGTGTGCAGGTGCAGCAACGGCTTCCGCAGCGCATCGAGGCCGGCTATCCACATCTTCGCGGGGCTGAAAGTGTGCATCCAGGCGATCACGCCGATGACGTTGTCGGCAGCGTTGACCTCGAGGGCGAGACGTCGAATCGCGTCAGAGCTCTTGAGCACCGGCTTCCACACGATCGTCACCGGGATGTCGCTGGCAGCACCCAGGGCGCGTGCGACCTCCTGGCTCTGCTCAGCTACCTGCTTGAGCGTCTCTTCGCCGTAGAGGTCCTGGCTTCCGGTGAGAAACCAGACCTCGTATGACGTGAGGTCGGGGATGATGCTGCGGCTCATGAGGTCTTCCTTGATTGGTGCGGGAGGGACTGTACTGCGACGCGCTCGATGGCGAGACCGGCGCGGTAGGTGGTCAAGTAGGAGGCGAAACCCTGAACGTCGGTGGGATGCGGCTCGACCACCGAAAAGGCTGCCCCCCGGAACACTCGTTCGCGCAGGTACTCCGCAAAGGGCACCGACGCTCCTGAGGACGCGTAGGAGGCGAGCACGGCGATTCCCCAGGCTCCACCTTCGGATGCGGTCTCGGCTACCGAGACCGGAGTGGCCAGCGCCGCGGCGAGGAAACGCTGCGCTACGTGAGCGGTGCGGAACACGCCGCCATGCGCAAACATGCGATCCAACTCGACACCTTCGTCATCCAGGATCGCCATGCCCAGGCTCAACGTCGCAAACACCCCGTAGAGCTGGGCCCGCATGAAGTTGGCAAGAGTGAATTGGCTGTCGTTGGCGCGCACGACAAGCGGACGGCCGTCGTCGAGACCCGCGATCGGCTCGCCGGCCACCTGGTTGTAGGCGAGGATTCCGCCGGCGTCCGGTTCGCCTTCCAGCGCTTCGAGGAACAGGGCGGAGTAGACGTCATCCTGGCCGAGCGGCACGCCCGCGGCCTTGGCGAACCTGTCAAAGAGCGCCACCCAGCCGGCAAGTTCACTTGCGCCGTTGTTGCAGTGCACCATCGCGACAGGGTCGCCAGCGGGAGTCGTCACGAGATCGAGCTCGGCATGGGTTGCACGCAGGGGCTTCTCGAGCACCACCATCGCGAAAATGCTCGTGCCAGCGCTGACGTTGCCCGCGCGCGGCGCAATCGAGTTCGTCGCCACCATGCCGGTGCCCGCGTCGCCTTCAGGGGGGCAGAACGGGATTCCCGCCCGCAGCGACCCACTGGGGTCGAGCAGTGCGGCACCTTCCGCCGTCAGTTCGCCCGCTGCCGCACCGGCAACCAGAACCTGAGGAAGGAGCTCGCCAATCCTCAGGTTCGGTACCGCGCCGGCGACCAGGTGATCAAACTTATCGAGCATTGCGCCGTCGTAGTTGCGGGTGTCATCGGCGATCGGGAACATGCCCGACGCGTCGCCGATGCCGAGCACTCGCTGCCCAGTCAGCTTCCAATGTACGAAGCCCGCGAGGGTTGTGAGGAACCGTACGTCAGCGACATGGCGCTCGCCATCAAGAACTGCCTGGTAGAGGTGCGCGATCGACCAGCGCATCGGAATGTTGACGCCGAACTCTGCCGACAGCTCGGCAGATGCGGGGCCGGTCGAGGTGTTGCGCCAGGTACGGAAGGGCACCAGCAGCTCGTCTGAAGCGTCGAATGCAAGGTAGCCGTGCATCATTGCTGACACGCCGATTGCACCGAAGGTATCCGGGCGTACGCCATGCCGCGCCTCGGCGTCGGCGACCAGTGCAGCATAAGCCGACTGCAGCCCTGACCAGATGGCGTCAAGCGAATAGGTCCATCGCTCGTCAACGAGCTGGTTCTCCCACTCAAACTCACCGATTGCGATCACGTCGGACGGGTCATCCGAAACGAGACAGGCTTTGATGCGGGTAGAACCGAACTCGATTCCGAGTGACGTGCGACCAGCGCGGATCGCGTCGCCGCTCACTGGATTGCTCCCTGCGACTGCTGGCCATAGACATTCTGGTAGCGGTCGAACAGGGCGTCGATCGACTGCTGCGGGAGCGGGATGAGCGGGCCACCCTGGCGCGCGATGTGCACAGTGCGCGCGACATCCTCGACCATCACTGCCGCCTTGACCGCGTCTCGGGCGTCTTTGCCGATGGTAAATGGGCCATGGTTCTGCATGAGTACTGCACGCGAACGGTGGCCGGACAGGGTCTGCACGATGCCGCGGCCGATCGAATCGTCACCGATGATGGCGAAGGGGCCGACCGGGATCGGCCCGCCAAACTCGTCGGCCATCGCGGTGATGACGCACGGGATCTCTTCGCCGCGCGCGGCCCAGGCTGTTGCGTAGGTCGAGTGGGTGTGCACAATGCCGCCCACCTCAGGCATGTTGCGGTAGACGTAGGCGTGCGCCGCGGTGTCGCTCGAGGGCGAGCGGTCCCAGCCGGGGGTGTCGGGGATGACGTTGCCATCGAGATCGCACAGGATCTGGTTCTCCGGGCGCAGGTCGTCGTAGCTGACACCCGAGGGCTTGATCACGAACAGGTCGGCGCCGGGCACTCGGCCGGAGACGTTGCCGCCCGTCCAGATGACGAGCTCGTAGCGGGTCAGCTCGGAATGCAGCGCCGCGACCTCGTCGCGCACTCGCGCGATCGCAACCTGGATCTCAGGGGTGATCTCGGTCATGCGATCACCGCGTGGCTGACGCCCGGGAGGGACTTCATCTGACTCCGTTGTCTTTGCTGTGCTGTCTAGGCTCTGCTGCGCTGTACTGGGGTTGAGTGACGATGTGACCGTTCACAAAACGTGTCGTAATGCTACATGCGAAACGGTCACATCTGTCAAGGCCGTAACCGACCTGCTCGGTAACTATCGGATAACTACCGTGCGCGAGGGGGCGCTGTCGACTCCCGCACGATGAGTTCCGGCAACACCTGGTCGTGCCCGGCTGGCGAATCGCCGCGTAGTTCAGCGAGCAGCACCGAGATCGCCCGCCGCCCGATTTCAGAAAAGTTCTGCCTCACGGTAGTCAGCGGCGGGAAGAAGTGCGCCGCCTCGGGGATGTCGTCGAACCCCACCACGCTGATATCCCCGGGAATACTGAAACCGAGTTCCCGGCTCGCGTGCATGAAACCGAGTGCCATCTGGTCATTTCCGGCGAAAACCGCGGTGAAGTCCCGGTAGCGCAGCAGCTCGAGCCCGGCGTAGTAGCCGAAGTGCGCGCTCCAGTCGCCGAGAATCGGGGCCCGGGTGCGCAATTCTGCCTCGGTTGTCTCCTCAAGGAAGCCCTGCATTCTCGCTTCGGCTTCGATCCAGTCCTGCGGCCCTGAGATATGCATGATCTCGGTATGACCGAGTTCGATTAGATGGCGGGTCGCCATCCGCGCGCCCGCAACCTGGTTCACCGACATGCTGTGCACGCCGAGATCTGTGGTCTGCAGCGTGACGAATGGCACGGCGATCGACAGTTCGGCCAGCACCTCTAACACCCGAACTTGCGGCGCAATCACCACCAGGGCCTCGATCGACTGGCTGAGCAGGTAGTCGACCCCGGTCTTTATCGAGATGTAGTCACCAGACGCGATGTTGGTGATGCTCAGGCGGTACCCCGCCTCCTTTGCCGCCTGCTCGATTGCGGTGATGCTGGTAGTCGGCCCGTAGTTTGCGGTCTGCTGCGAGAGCACGCCGATGGTGCGCGACTTGCTGGTGACGAGGGCACGTGCCGCCTGGTTCGGGCGATAACCGATCTCGCTGATGACGGCGAGCACGCGCTGCTTCGTCGAATCCTTGATGCTCGGGCTCTCGTTGAGCACCCGCGAAACAGTCTGGTACGAGACACCGGCCAGCCGAGCGACATCCCGGATGTTGGGGGCGCGAACCCTGTCTGGTTGCATGAGCGTGGAAATCCGGATTCATCGGCGATGTGTACGGTCACATTCCGTACCTCGTGACAATTATGCACGAAGGGTCGATGACGGATCAGATCCGGTCGAGCGCGCCCAGCAGGTCGGCGGTCAGGTCTTCGACATCCTCGATACCCACGGAGAGACGCACAACGTTCTCTGGCACCTCGAGGCTCGTGCCCTTGACCGAAGCGTGTGTCATCTCTGACGGGTAGCAAACAAGTGACTCGACGCCACCGAGCGACTCGGCAAGTTGGAACAACTCGGTCGACTCCGCGAACTTCCTCGCCTGGCCGGCCCCGCCCTTGACAGAGACTGAGATCATGCCGCCGAAGGCCTTCATCTGGCGGGCCGCGAGTTCGTGGCCGGGGTGGTCTGGAAGACCCGGGTAGAAGACGGCCTCGAGCTTGGGATGCCCGAGCAGTCGTTCAGCGATCGACTGCGCGTTCGACGAGTGTCGGTCGACGCGCACGGCCAGCGTCTTGATGCCGCGCACCGTGAGCCACGCATCCATCGGACCAGACACAGCCCCCACACCGAACTGCAGGAATCCAACCTTCTCGGCGAGTTCTGCATCGTTGACGATGACCGCGCCACCGAGCACGTCTGAATGGCCGCCCAGGTATTTGGTTGTCGAATGCACAACGACATCGGCGCCCAAGCTGATCGGGCGTTGCAGGTAGGGGCTGGCAAACGTGTTGTCAACAACGACGAGTGCACCGATGGAGTGGCCGATTTCGGCCAGCGCCGAGATGTCGCTGATCTTCATGAGCGGATTGCTCGGAGTCTCGATCCACAGCACCTTTGTGGCATCCGGTCGAAGCGATTTGCGCACCGCGTCGAGGTCGCTCATGTCGACGGTCGAGAGTGAGATTCCCCACGGAACCAGCACGCGGTTCAGCAGTCGATAGGTGCCGCCATAGACGTCGTTGCCCATGACGACGTGATCGCCAGGTTTCAACACGGCGCGCAGCAGGGTGTCCTCAGCGGCGAGGCCGGAGGCAAAACTGTAGGCGTGCGAGCCGCCCTCGAGCGAGGCAAGCAACTGCTCGAGCGACGTGCGGGTGGGGTTGCCACCGCGGGTGTACTCGTAGCCGTCCCTGAACCCGCCGATGCCGTCTTGCACGAACGTGGAGGTCAGGTAGACCGGGGGAACTACCGCCCCCGTTCTCGGATCGAAATCCTGCCCCGCGCGGATAGCGCGGGTTGAGAAGTGATACTGCTCGTCGTTCACTGGGGTCATTTCTATTCGGAGAGGAAGGTGAGAAGGTCATGGCGGGTGAGCACCGCGGCAGGCTTGCCGTCGTTCGTGACGAGCAGGGCATCGGCGGCCGCGAGGGCGGCCTTCGCCGCGCTGACCGATTCGTGCACACCGATCAAACCGAGCGGACTGCCCACGAATTCCTTTATCGAATCGGTCATCTTCGCGCCCCCGCTAAACACGGCTTCGAGCAGGGTGCGCTCATCGATGGCACCGACCACCTCGCCCATGACGACGGGTGGCTCTGCGGTCAGCACGGGCATCTGCGACACCTCATACTTCGTCATGATCTCGATAGCGTCGCGAAACGTATCGCTGGGATGCACGTGCACGAGGTCGGGCAGCTGGCCGGTCTTCGAGCTCAGCACGTCTCGCACGGTTCGCTCGTCGGCATCCTCACCGAAACCGTAAGAGCGCATCCACTTCTCATTGAAAATCTTGCCGAGGTAGCCGCGACCGCCGTCGGGCAGCAAGATCACCATCACGGCGTCGGGGCCGAGGTCGCGCGCCACTTTGAGCCCGGATGCCACGGCCATCCCGCTCGACCCGCCGACGAGTAACCCTTCCTCGCGTGCGAGCCGCCGAGTCATCGCAAACGACTCCGCATCTGATGACGCGATGATTTCGTCTACGACCGTGGGGTCATACGCTTCGGGCCAGAAGTCTTCGCCGACGCCCTCGACGAGGTAGGGGCGCCCCGATCCCCCCGAGTACACGGAGCCTTCTGGGTCTGCGCCGATGACCCGCACCGCGCCGCCCGACATCTCTTTGAGGTACTTGCCCACCCCTGAGATCGTGCCGCCGGTGCCAACTCCCGCCACGAAGTGGGTGAGCCCGCCCTCGGTGTCTCGCCAGATCTCCGGGCCGGTGGTCTCATAGTGGCTGAGCGGCCCGTTGGGGTTTGAGTACTGGTTCGGCTTGAACGCGCCCGGGATCTCGCGCGCCAACCGATCGGAGACGCTGTAATAGCTCTCGGGGCTCGAGGGCTCGACGGCGGTCGGCGTCACGACTATCTCGGCGCCATAGGCGGTGAGCACGCTGCGCTTGTCTTCGCCAACTTTGTCGGGAAGCACGAAGACGCAACGGTAGCCGCGCTGCTGGGCGACCAGAGCCAGACCGATGCCGGTGTTACCACTGGTGGGTTCGACGATGGTGCCACCGGGCTTCAGGAGACCTTTCGCCTCCGCGTCATCAATGATGCGCGTCGCGATGCGGTCTTTCGAGCTGCCGCCGGGGTTGAAGTATTCAACCTTCACAAGCACTGTCGCCGCGATGCCATCGGTCACCTTGTTGAGGCGCACGAGCGGAGTATTGCCGACCAGGTCGAGGATCGAATTCGCGTACTTCATTTAGCAAGGCTAGCGGCGCGCGCCTTCGGGTTACACGATTGGTTGTGCAGCCCCGTGTCCAGTTCCGCGGGGCACGATCCAGAGAGACGGCTGGCCAGTCTCGGCGGCGATGAGGTCGAAATCACGGTCGTAGTGGAGCACCACCGCATCGTGCACCAAAGCGGTGGCGGCAATCATCAGGTCCATGATCGGCCGCCGGTGCTGGCCTTTGCGCACCAGTTTGCGCTGGATGTCGAGGGCGACCCGACCAACCTCGGCACCCATAGGTAGCCAGGCAAGGGTTCGCAGGCCGCGCTCCCGTATCGCGTAGTCGGCGGGGCCTCTCGTCGAATAGAGCAACTCGAGCGCAACGACGTCACAGGTGGCGAGCTGGGATTCGCGGACTAGTGCCGTCATCGTCACGTCTGCCTCGGTGCTGTACCGCTGCTGCTCGTAGGCAGACTTGTCGGCCAGGTAGAGCGTCACCGCCGGGCGCCGGCCATGATCTCCGGGTTGCCGAGGTCATCTTCTGCGGTGCGCATGTGCTCCAGGAAGGCCAGACGTTCGCCACGGGCGGCGATCTCCGCGAGCGCACGGTTCACCGTGTCGACCTTGGTGGTGGTGCCGAGTTCTTTGGCGGCGGCGGCGAGCGCCGCGTCATCCACGTCGATAAGCGTCCTGGTCATTGCGCTCCCTTGATATCAAATCGATTGGTTATTGATATCAAGAGTAAGGCGGTCGGAGTCGAAAGTCTCGGCGTGGGCGAAACCGGCAGACAATCGCTGCAACTCGCGGCTCGGGGAGGGGAGGCGCGTCAGGCGATGAGCCTCGGGCCGGCAGGCACGTCGACGCCCGCAGCCGCCAGTGCCTTCTGAGCAAGAGTGCGCCGGTTGTCGATCTCCTGGCCGATATCTCGGGCAAGTTTGGGGCGGGTCTTGACGAGGCCGTCGAGCACACTGACCGGCACGAACAACACGGCGAGGTCGCTCGTAGCGGTGACGCGCGCCGAGACGCCCTGGCGAGTCAGTGCGGTCAGCCCCAGCACGTCGTGGCGGTGCAGGTTCGAAAACTTCACTTCGGCACCAACGTCGACAGGGGTAGCGATCGTGGCAGTGCCGGAGATGATGTACCGCATGCCGTCGGGCACAACGAGCGGGTGCTGCACGACTTCGCCCTCGCCGTAACGCTCGAGTCGGGATTGAGGTGCGATGACCTCAACGTCTTCCGCGGTGAGATAGAGGGCGGGGGCCACGTTGCGCACCGCGTCGAGAGTGTTCTCTGGCGTGTTGTAGTTGTCGGTGAGGTCGCGATCGAAGTGCAGGTCGGCGCGGCGCGCTGCATACCAGAGCCGCGAATAGAACAGGCCGATCGAGGTCGAGTTATCGGAGGGGCTGTTGATCGGGATCTCCACCTCGTAGACCGCCTTGCGCCCCGGGGTGATCGTCGCGGAGGTGCCGGGCGCCGCGGCGGGAAGATCGGCCGCCACTGCCATGCAGACGTCGATGACTTTCTGCGGCGGGTCATCCGTCGAGAACTTCACGTAGATGTCGAGCTCGAAGGGCGATCCTTTGCGGCTGAGGTTAAGGAAAGAGCTGCTTGCGAGTGAAGCGTTGGGGATGATCTCGATGCCGCGCGAGGTCTTCAGGTGTACTGCACGCCAGTTGACCTGCACGATGCGCCCGCGCAGGCCGTTCACCTCGAGCCAGTCGCCGAGTTGGAACGGCTGTTCGAACAGCAGCAGCAACCCGGAGACGACCGAGCCAACGGCGTTCTGCAGAGACAGGCCGATGACAATCGAGCCGACGCCGAGGGCGGTGAACAGCCCGCCGACATCCGCCTTCCAGACGACCGAGAACAGGATCGCCAGGCTGACGAGAATCAGGATGATGCGCACGATGTCGACGAAAATCGAGGGGATGCGGCTGCGCCACGTTCCCTCTTTCGCCGTCACGAAGAGCGCGAAGTTGAGCCCGTTCAGCAGCACCAGGATCAGCA
>JBDUDZ010000077.1:0-9420 GCA_040002635.1 Rhodoglobus sp. | reverse complement strand
TCACGACGACGTGTTCGAACCCGAGGTCGGCGGCGATGGCGGGGGAGAGCCGCGCACTGTGGGCCTGGCCGAGGGATGCCGCGGCGAGCGGCACCGGGTCGAAGGCGGCGTATGCCTGCTCAAGCGGCATCCCCAGTTCGGTCTCGGTCTGGGCGCGGATCTTGTCGAACGGCTCGGCCGCGACCTCGTCTTGCAGCCCCTCGAGCTCGCGGGTGATCTCGGGCGGCAGGATGTCGAGGCGCGACGACAGGAACTGGCCCACCTTGATCATGAGCCCGCCGAGGTCGACGGCGAGGCCGTGGAAGTGTCGGGCGAGGCGCTGCATGCGCGCGGTGCGACCGCGGGCCGCGAGCCGGCCGAGGCCGATGCGCGGCAGCACGAGTTCGAACCACCAGGCCTGCACCATTGCCCGGGCCGCGAAGCGCATGATTCGCCGGTAGCGCGCGCGGAACGGCCGGCCGGTGGGTGGTGCGCTATCGGTGCGGCGAGGGCCAGTGCCGCGAGCGGGCGGCATCCCCTCAGTCCTCGGCGAGGATCGCGTAGAGCTTGCGGCGCGCCTCGTCGATGACGACGATGGCGCGTTCGCTCTGCTCGGTGCTTCCGCCGGTCGCGACCTGGGCAATGGCCTGGGCGAGTTTGGCGCCCGCCTTCGGCAGGGCAGCGTTGTGCTCGGTGCCCCACGACCTGCGTTGCTCACCCGGCATGGGTGCGCTGGCGGCGGCCGCTGCGGCTTCCTTGCCGGCGTCAGTGAGCGAGTAGACCTTGCGCTCGCCGACCTGCTCGGCCGTGACGAGCCCCTCGTCGGCAAGCAACTGCAGCGTGGGGTAAATCGAACCGGGGCTGGGCTTCCATGCACCATTGGTGCGCGCCTCGATTGCCTGGATTACCTGATAGCCATGCATTGGCTCTTCTGCCAGCGAGACGAGGATCGCGGTACGGATGTCGCCGCGCCCCATGCGGCCGGCGATGCGGGGTGCGAAGGCGTCGCGGAGGCCATCGACGGCCTCCCAGAGGTCGAAGCCGGCGGGGGATGAGTTACGCATGCTGTGTCCTTTCCGGATGCGCGGCGAGTGTCGCGCGACTGCTAGCGATACCTAACGATACATCGTTGAGCATCGCAAAATGACAAAGCCCCGGAGGTAGTCACCGCTCCGGGGCTTTGCCGTCTTATCCGCACGAGAAGTTCCGGCGTGGATATTCTCGAGCCCTAACGGGCCTCGACGTGGTGGTGGGAATCGACAAATGGCACGGCGATTCATCGACCGGTACACGGCCCTACAAGAAATGACTCGAATTTCCGCCGGTTATGACGCGGATTCTTCGAGATTCTTAAGCGACGCTCTTCGTGCCGCGCGGGAAAGCAACGATGTGGCCGGCCCGTTTCGCCAGCAAGAGCATCGGCACCGCGAGGAACAGGCTGACGATCACCGGCACGATCGAGGCCTCAAGGCCGAAGGCGCCGCCGGTGAGGATGTCGGGGCCCGAACTCGTGACAGTAAACAAGCCGGAGACGGTATTGCCCGACACGGGAATACCGAGCAGACCTTCCGCCGTGTTCCACGCGAAGTGGAGTCCGATCACGAACCACAGGCTGCGCCGCCACAGGAATGCCGCGCCGAGCAGCACCCCGGCCTCGATCGCGATGGCGATGGCGCCCCAGATCGTGGCGCCCGGGTTGCCCAGGTGTGCGAGACCGAAGAATACGGATGTCGCGGCCAGCGCGATCCAGCTGCCCGCAAGTTTCTCGATCGCCTGCAACGCGAGGCCGCGGAACACCAGCTCTTCAACAACCCCCGCGGCCACGGCCGCCACGATCGTGGGGGCGACTACCGCGCCCGCATGCTGTGGCGTCCACTCGAACCGGTAGCCGCCGAGGGCCGCGACGACCAGGCTCGAGACGCCGATGAATACGAGGCCGGTCGCGATGCCCAGCAAGGCCTGAGGCACGGCGGTTCGAGCAGCGAGCTCGGGCACCTTGCGTGCCGCGACGAAGTGCATGATGAGCCAGTACAGCGTGACCGCGACAGCAGCGCCCACGACCGCCAGCACGTACACCGCGGTGCGGTTGGAGCCGGCCGGCAGCGCGACGAGTTGGTAGGCGAGGACGAGGACGAGAATTCCGCCAAACATCCAGGTAAGGGGGTAGCGCAGAAAGCTCATCGTGATCCCATCGTGTCGTAGCGGGCGAGTGCGTCGGCATCCCGGGCCAGGGTGACCGAACGGCGCACAGTGTCGAGCGCCTCGACGGGGTCAGTTGCGGCCTTCGCGATCACGAGCTGGCGCGCCGCCTCGGCCAGCCGGGTGCGGGCATCCACTCCTCCGCCGTAGCGGTTTATGTAGTCGTGGGCTGCGCCGATCTGGCTCTTTACCGAGACGAGTGTGCCCTCGTACGCGGCCTTGGCGTGTGAGAGCCGATCGGCCTGGTTGCGCGCGGATGCCAGCGCCAGGTCGAGCGCATTCACCGCGTCGCCGAGGCTGTCGAGCTCGCCCACCGGATCAGCCGGGCCGCTCGAGCGTTGGCTGAGCTTCTCGATTCCGGCGATCGCATCGATTATTGCCTGGCCGGTGTCGGCATCCGGTGCCTTGTCGCGCTCGGCTTTGGCTTCGACAAGGTCGGCTGTCGTCTTGCTGCGGCGGGTTTCCAGTGCGTCGTTGGCCGCAGCGAGGTCGCGCGCCGTGCGGTCTACCGCGTCGAGCAGCTGGTCGGCCTGCTGGGCATCGCGGCCGGCGTTCTGCAGTAGGCCCGAGACGTCGTTCACGCCATGCTGCGAGATGCCCGGCTCGGCGGAGTTTGCAGATTTAGTGGCGCTGGCCAGCAATTTCTCCGCGTCATCGGGGTTCTGTGCGACCGACGCGAATGTGGCAGCGATGTACTTGTTGGTGAGATCGGCAAGGGTTGCACGCGTGCTGTCAAGCCGCGCGGTCGTCGCCGAGATGCGGGCGCGCACGTCTTTAAGGGTGCCGCCGGCATTCGCCTCGAGGGCGCGCAGGTCGGCGAACGTTTTGTCCTGGGCGCTGAGCGTGGTCTCTGCTTGCTGGCAGAGCGCGATGATCTGCAGCGTCCACTCGCGCTTTTGCTGGTCGGTGTCGGGGTAGGCATCGTCGAGTTGCTGTTTGAGGTGGAAGGCCTGGGCCACCTTCGCGCGTGCGGTCTCGACGGCATCCGCGTAGGGCTGCGCTTTGGCGGAGCCGAACTGGGCGGTCGCGTACCCAAGCTCATCCTCGCCGTCGTGGATTGCATCGTCGAGCTTCACGAGAAGGCTGCCGGCCGTGCGGGTGAGCGCCCCGATCGAGGTGTCGCTCGATGCTTCGATGTACGTCACACCACGGCGCCGAAACAGCACAACGAATCCGACAGTGAGAAGTGCAATAACAAGAACGACGAGAGTGCCCACGCCGACGGCGATGCCGGTGACCACGTCCATGCGCGCAAGTCTACGTCTGCGCCAGTATCTGAAACTTGGGCCAACCTCCCGGGTTTTGGGCGGTAGGCCACTTAAGGTTGCCTCGTGTGGCGCGTGGATAGATCTTCCGACGACTTCCTGGTCGAGCCCGACCTTGTCGAGCCCGAACACGCCGCTGCCCCTGTGCAGATGACTGCTCCGCACGCGATCAGCTTCGGTGAGCCTGGCGTGGCGGCAGGCAACATCGCCGACCCGGTGTGGGCGCAGTGGCGTACCGAACTCGCAGACCTCGGCGGCACCTCCCCGCTGTTGCACTTCGACGACTCGCCCCGAACGCGCATCGAACTCTCCACTACTCATCCCGGCGGCCTCGCCCAGTTCATCACCGGTCGCACGACCTTGCTCTCAAACCTCATCCGCGACGAGATCGCGCTGCGCGGGGCCAAGATCGCGGCGTCGGCGATCGCCGCGAAAGGGCTGGAGCTGTCGACCGCGCGCGGTATCGATTCGATCCACCTGGGAATCGGTATCGCCGAGTGGCACAACTCGGGCGTCGAGTTCCGCGCACCGGTGTTGTTGCGGCCGCTTGCCATCCGCCGACACGGCCGCGATTTCGAGGTCAAGCTGCGCGGCGCCGCCTACCTCAACCCCGCATTCGCCAGGGCCCTCGACGAGCAGTTCGGTTTGCGCCTCGATGCCAACGCCTTCGTTGCCCTTACCGATGATGACGGCACTTTCAAACCAAACCCGGTGATCGATCGGCTGCGCGGGCTCACCTCGCACCTTGAGCGCTTCAGTGTCTCGCCCCGGCTCGTTGTCTCGTCGTTTGCCGATGTCGCTACAGGCCTCAGCGCCGATGCTCGCGACCTCGTGCACCCGATGCTTGATGCTCTCGCCGGTAACCCCTCGGCCCGCGCAACCCTCGAAGAGTCATACGCGCCGGTCACGCCCATACCCGCAGACGAACGTAGCCCGCAGACCGACGGCCTGCTGTTGGATGCCGATGCCGAGCAAGAAAACGTCATCGCCCAGATCGCGGCCGGCAACTCCCTCGTCGTGCGCACCCTGCCAGGAACCGGTGGAACGCAGACCATCGTTAACGCGATAGGTACGCTCGTCGCGCAGAACAAGCGGGTGCTCGTTGCGAGCCCCCGTCGGGCATCCTTGCAGTCGATCGCGCAACGCTTGGGTGACATTGGGCTCGCCGGCGTTGCGGTATCTCCCAGTTCCCTGCGTCGCGACGTCATCCGCTCGATCTCGCGCAGTGAGAAGGCGAAACAGCCCAAGGTCGGCGAAGTCGACGAAGCCCTGCTGCGCCTGCGCAAGGTGCTTGTCGACTATCGCGGCGCGATCGGCCGTGTTGATCCGGCAATCGGTGTCTCGGTGCTCGACTGCGTCACCGAACTGAGCCGCCTCGCCCTGATGCCCGATCCGCCCGCCACAACCGCACGGTTGTCACGGACCGTCGTCGAGAGGCTGAGCGCCGATCGCAGCCGTGCCGCCGAAGTCATGGTGGGCGCCGCCGAGCTCGGCGAATTCAAGTATGGCCCCGGCGACTCGCCCTGGTATGGCGCGCAGTTCGCCAACGGCGACGAGGCGATGCGCGCCCATGAACACGCGAAACGGCTCGCGGTCGAACTGCCCGAGCTTGTCGCGCGCGCGGGCGAGCTCATCAACTCGACCCACATGCGACAGTTCCAGAACATCAACGAACTTGGCGTCTACCTTCGCCTGCTCGTTGACCTCCGCGACACCCTCGACAGGTTCTTGCCGATGGTCTTCGATCGCTCAATCACAGAGTTGATCGCCGCCACCGCGCCCAAGAGGGAGTTCCCCGAGATGACGGGCGGCAACCGTCGCCGCTTGAAGAAACTTGCCGAGGAGTATGTGCGGCCGGGGGTTCGGGTCGGTGACCTGCACGGTTCGCTCGTGCGCATCCAGCAGCAGCGGGTTCTCTGGCATCGTTTTGTCACCGAAGGTGCTGTGCCCGCGGTGCCCGTCGGCCTCGGCGAGGTGCAGCAGGCTTATCAGCAGGTCGCGCAGGGTCTCGCGGCACTCGACGAACCGCTGGGACTGTTCGAGCGCGAGGCTCAACTTGGCGGCCTGCCAATTTCGGCGCTGGTGGAGAAGATCGCCGGCCTTGCCGCCGAGTCAGATGTGCTGCACAACCTGCAGGAGCGCACAGCACTAATGGCAAGCCTGCGCGAACTCGAGCTCAACCCACTCATAGAAGACCTTGCTCGTCGGCACGTTGCCCAGGAACGCGTAGCGCTAGAACTCGAGCTGTCGTGGTGGAAGTCGGCGCTCGAGTCGCTGCTTGACGCAGACCGAGCGCTGCTCAAAGCAAATACGGGTGTGCTTGATCGGCTGGAGGCCGACTTCCGGCTCGTCGATGAGGCGCACGCCGCCGGCAACGCGCTTTTGCTCGCGTGGCAACTCGCCGAGAACTGGAAGATCGGTCTTGTCGACTGGCCCGACGAGGCGACACTGCTCAAGCGTGCGCTGAAGCGCGAGTCGCTCACCGCCTTCGACCTGCAGACCACGGCACCGCACCTGTCGCGCACCGTCGCTCCGGTGTGGCTGGCCTCGCCCTACGAGATGGACCAGATAGTCGACACAATGCCGTTCGACGCGGTGATCATCGTCGATGCCGGGGCCATGACCGTGGCCGAGAGCGTGGGCGCCATCCGTCGCGCGAAACAGGTAGTGGCGTTCGGTGACCCGGTCACGCAAACTCCTGCGTCATTCGAGATCGCCGTATCCGACCCGTCGTTGCCGCGGGCGATTCCGGATGACTCGGTCGAAGAACTCCACGAGGCATCAACCCTCGCTCGCCTCGGTACCCTGCTCCCGACCCTCACCCTGACCCGCAGCTACCGCCCGGGCGGAGAAGATCTCGCCGAGCTCGTCAACCGCCGCTTCTATGGCGGCAAAATCCAGTCGCTGCCCTGGGCGGGAAGTTTTCTCGGGCACGGTTCGCTGGCGCTCGACTATGTCGTCGATGGGTACGGCATGCCCGACCCCGATTCCGGTGCGGTCGAGAGCCCAGACGCCGAGGTTGAGCGCATCGTCGACCTCGTGCTCGATCACGCCACTCGTAAGCCGCACGAATCGCTCATGGTCATCACTGCCTCGCCCAAGCACGCAGTCCGCGTGCTGCAGGCTGTGCTCGAGCTGGCCACCAACAACCCTGGGCTCGCCGACTTTGTGATCGGTGACCGGCCAGAGCCATTCACCGTCTCGACAATCGATCAAGCCGTGGCGCAGAGCCGTGACCGGGTGATTTTCTCGATCGGTTACGGCCGAACCCCGCACGGTCGTGTGCTCTCCGATTTCGGTTCGCTCGGTGAACCTGGGGGTGAGCGACTGCTCGCGGTAGCCATGACCCGGGCGCGCCGGTCAATGGTGATCGTGTCGTCGTTCCAGTCGGCAGATCTCGATGATGGTCGCATGCAGTACGGGGCCGTTGCGCTCGCCGAGATCCTCGACGAAGTGGATGCGCGGCAATCCCAGGAGCCGGTGCCCGACGACAGCGAACCGATGCTCGTCGACCTGGCTCAGCGGTTGTCGGTACGCGGGTTGAACGTGACGCTGGGGCACCGCGGCAAACTGGGGCTCGTGGCATCCCGCGGCGGCATGTGCGTCGCTATCGAAACCGATAGGGTGCTGAACCGCACGAGTCTGCGCGAGTCACTTCGCCTGCGCCCCGAACTGCTGCGCCGACTCGGATGGCACTACATTCGCATCCACGCATTTGAACTGTTCAGCGACCCGGATGCCGTCGCCGCCCGCATTGCGACGATGCTCGGCGCCAGCGCGGCCCCCATCACGGAGCCGATCACGATCATCTCCCAGCCTGCTGAGCAGGCGACGCAGCCGATCGACCTGCCCCAGCCTGCTGAGCAGGCGACGCAGCCGATCGACCTGCCCCAGCCCGCTGAGCAGGCCACGCAGCCGATCGACCTGCCCCAGACCGGCACGTCTGTCATACCGCCGACTACTCCGGCGGCCCCACCGGTCAACGACTGAGCCGCGATGGCAGAGCATTTGGCGCACTCGCCGGGGCCGCGCCCACCGCGGCACGCTGACGGCCTGGCCGTGACGCCGTCCGAACCCCTTCATCGCGCAGACGGTGATGTGGCTGGCGAGCCGCTCATCCGCCGCCCGCGCCGAGTGCAAACCGAGCCGCCGGCCGGGTCTGACCCGAGCCCTGTTGGGGAAGCGCCGCGCCACACTCCCGCCGAAAATGACGAGCAGCTCAAGCGCGACAAGCCGCCGCACTGGGGCTAGAGCTTGCCGTAACTAATCAGGGCGCGTCGGGCCTCGCGAGCAGGTCTCGGATCTCGGCGAGAAGTTCGAGTTCGGTGGGCGGTGCCGGCTTGTCGTCGACCTTGCCCTCCTCTTTGCGCTTGAACGAAATTCGCTTGAGGTAGTTGATCGGCACAATGAGGGCAAAGTAGACGACAACGGCGATTAACAGGAACTGGATGATCGCAGCGATAACTGCCCCGAAGTACATTGTCGCCGTGCCGCCCGAAGTGGTGGGAATGTAGACCGGCAGCGCCTTGGCGAGGTCCTTGGCGTTGAACAGCGCGCCAATAAGGGGGTTGAAGACGCTGCCGACTATCGCGTTGACAATGCCAGTGAACGCTGTACCAATCACCACCGCGACCGCGAGGTCGATCACGTTTCCGCGGAGGATGAACTCTTTGAAGCCCTTGATCACGTGCTCGTTCCTAACTGTTCGCGCTTCCCGTGCTCGGGGAGCTCTTCGAGGCGGCGGGGGTGCTCGCCTCCTTTTTGGGAGCGGGCGACGACTTCTCGCCCGATGCGCCGCCCGAGGATCCACCGGAACCCCCTGACGACCCTGACGACCCTGACGACCCTGACGAACCTGACGAACCTGACGAACCCGACGAACCTGACGACGATCCAGAGTTTCCTGACGACGAGCCGTCGCCAGCGGATGGCTTCGCGCGCGAATCGGTGCGGTAGAAACCCGAACCGCTGAATGTCACGCCGACGGGCGAAAAGACTTTACGCAGTTTGCCGCCACACACCGGGCAGACGGTGAGGGTGTCATCAGTGAATGCCTGGTGGATGTCGAAGGCGTTGTCGCACTCGGTGCAACGGTAGGAATAGGTGGGCACGCGGGTCCTTGGATTGTCGGTGGGCGCTGATTGTCGTTGCGCGACGGCGTCAGAATGTGACGATGCCGGACGGCATTACGACACCGTTCACACGCTGGTCGTGCCGCTCACTGGGCAGGGTCTCGACGAGCTCATCGTCGAAGATCACAGCATAGACGGGCGGGCAGTTTTCCATGCTGCCGAGCGTCTTGTCGAAGTAGCCCCGACCCCAGCCCATTCGCATGCCGGAGCGGTCTACCGATGCGGCAGGAACGATGATGAGGTCGACACCGTTTATCGCGATGGGGCCGAGCAGTGCGCTCGTGGGGGCCGGCATCCCGAAGTCGTCGATTTGCTCCTCGGCCCCGTCGTAGGGCGCCCAGTCGAGGAGCCCGTCGATTCGGGAGACCGGCAGCAGCACCCGGATTCCCGTGCCGCACGCCCAGTCGAGAAATTCACGAGTATCTGGCTCCTCCGGGGTGGAGAGGTACGCCGAGAGGGATCGCGAGCCGAGGTCGCTCGCGAGGGAGATGAGGTTGCGGGTGATCGCGGCATCCGCTGCTGCCCGGCCTGTGGCAGTGGCAATCCGTCGGCGCTCGCGCAACTCCGCGCGCAGGGCACGCTTCTGGTTGCTGACCTCGTCAGTCATCCTCCGATTCTAGGAGGCAGTTGCCGATAGCCTGTTCCCATGCCATTTCGCATCACCAAAGCCGTTATTCCTGCTGCCGGCCTGGGAACGCGTTTTCTCCCCGCTACCAAAGCGATGCCCAAGGAGATGCTGCCCGTTGTTGACAAGCCGGCGATCCAGTACGTCGTCGAGGAAGCAGTCGCGGCCGGGCTGAACGACGTGCTCATGATCACGGGTCGCAACAAGAATGCTCTCGAGA
>JBDUDZ010000076.1:0-9437 GCA_040002635.1 Rhodoglobus sp. | reverse complement strand
TGCGACCGGCGGCATACTCGGCGATGAAGTCGTCGACCACGTCTTCCTTGAACCGCGTGGAGAAGTCCCAGACGTAGTACGGGATGCCGATGATGTTCGCCGCCCGCTGGGCATCCATCGAGTCTTCGATCGTGCAGCAGCCGCGGGCTCCGGTGCGCAGGGTGCCCGGCATGCGGCTGAGTGCGAGGTGCACTCCGACCACCTCGTGGCCGGCCTCGACGGCGCGCGCGGCGGCCACCGCGGAGTCGACTCCGCCGCTCATCGCCGCCAGCACCTTCATGGGGTCGAGTTTACCGGCGCCCTTGCTGGCTCCGCCCTCGCGATCAGCCCGGGATGTCGGTGAGCGTCTTCTCGACAGTCGCCAAGCGCGTCTCAATGCCGTCGAGCTTGGCGAGCACCGCCCGGTTCGTCGCGATGTTCTCCTCCATGACGGCGTTCGTCTTCCCAGAGCCCGCCTTCGACCGACTCCAGCCGATCGATCCGATGATGACCATGACGGCCCACGCCAGAACGGCGATCCCGCCGAGATAGCCGTACCAGGGAATGTCCATTGTGCTACTCGCTTTCTGTGGTTGCGCCGGATGACGCGGGAGTTGCGGCGACCGCGGCGACGAGTGTCGCCAGGTCGATGGTTTTCTTGAACGGCACGGGCTCGAAGTACTTGAGCGCCTTGCCGTCATCGCTGAGCTCAAGCCGGCCGGTGATGAAACCGGCTTCTTCAAGCTTGGAGAGGTGCATGTACAGCAGCGCCCGCGACATCCCCACCCGTCGAGCGAGTTCGCTCACGTGCAGCGGTTCGGCAGCGAGATTCGCGAGGATCCGCATGCGCTGCGGGCTCGCTATGGCGGTGAGCCACGCGCTGAGTTGTTCGGAATCCATGCCCGCCTCCTCCACCTGTCAGAAGAATATTACAGGTGTCAGAAAAATGCAATAGCTAGTTGCCTAGTGAACTGACCCGATCGGCGTAGCCCGCCTCGCGCGCCTGCTTGACCGCAGCCGGCAGCGCCGCGACGAAGGCGTCGACGTCGTGCTCGGTGCTGTCGTGCCCCAGCGTGATGCGCAGGGCGCCGCGGGCATCGGCTTCGGGTAGTCCCATCGCGAGCAAGACATGCGACGCCTCGGGCACCCCGGCCTGGCAGGCGGACCCTGTCGAGACGCTGAAGCCCGCGACATCCAGCACGAACAGCAGCGAGTCACCTTCGCAGCCGGGGAACGTGAAGTGTGCGTTGCCCGGCAGCCTGTCGACCGGGTCGCCGCGCAGCACTGCCGACGGGACTGCGGCACGCACCCCAGCGATGAGGCGATCACGCAGCTGTCGCAGGTGGTCGGTGGACGCCGGCGCGGAGTCGGAGGGGACGGCCAGTCGCGCCGCGGCCCCGAACGCCACTGCACCCGCCGCGTCTTGCGTGCCTGATCGCGCCCGCTGCTGGTTACCCCCGTGGATCAGCGGGGTGACCGTCGCCGCACGGGAGATCACTAGCGCGCCCACCCCCACCGGCCCGCCGATCTTGTGGGCGGAGATGCTCATGGCGGCGAGGCCCGAGGCGTGGAAGTCGATGGGCAGGTAGCCGTAAGCGGAGACCGCGTCGCAGTGCACCGGCACACCGTGAGCCGCGGCGAGCTCGACTAACTCCGCGACCGGCTGGATCGTGCCGACCTCGTTATTTGCCCACAGGACAGTAACCAGCGCGACATCGTCAGCCAGCGCGCCTGCCACGTAGTCGAGGTCGACCCGCCCGAGCGCATCGACGGGAATCCAGTCGATGACGGCTCCCTCGTGCGCGGCGAGCCACTCCACGCTGTCGATGGTTGCGTGGTGTTCGGTGCGCGCGACGAGGATGCGGTTTCTCGCAGTTGGCCGACGAATCGCAGATTCGTCGGGGCTGGCGTCGCGCGATTGCGATGCAATCGCCCCAGCCCCAGCGCCCCAGAAAAGTCCCTTGATGGCAAGATTGATCGCCTCCGTGCCGCCCGAGGTGAATGTGACCTCGACCGGGTCAGCGCCCACCGAGGCCGCGACAGCCTCTCGGGCCTCCTCCAACATCCGCTTCGCCTGCTGGCCCTGGGAATGGATGGACGACGGATTGCCGACCACCGCGAGCGCCGATACATAGGCAGTAACGACCTCAGCGGGCATGGGCGTGGTCGCCGCATGGTCAAGGTAGATCGCCACAGTCATTACTCTAGAACGCATGCCCGATGCCCTAGCCGACCTCGGCGTGACGCTGACTCCGACAGGCGGGCAGCTTCGGGTGTGGTCGGCGAGCGCGACGAGCATGGAGCTGTGTCTCTTCGACGCGAAAGACTCAAACTGGGTTGCGAACACCCTCCCGATGACCCGCGACGACGACGGTGTCTGGTCAGTCACCACGGCCCTTCTCATACCCGGGATGCGCTACTCGGTGCGGGCGAACGGCGCGAAAGGTTCCGGCAACGCGTTCGACCCAGCGCTGCACCTCATCGACCCGTATGCCCGCGGCCTGGCTCGCGCAAGCAGCGGCGAATGGCGTGGCTACGTGCAGGAGACCGACGCCTTCGACTGGAGCGAGGTGACGAAGCCCGGCATCGCCATGGATCACACAGTGCTCTACGAGGCCCACGCCAAAGGCATCTCCAAGCTCAACCCCGCCGTGCCGGAAGACCTGCGTGGCACCTATGCCGGGCTCGGTCATGAGTCGACGATTTCCTACCTGAAGGATCTCGGGATCACGACCGTCGAGCTGCTCCCGGTGCACCAGTTCGTGAGTGAGCAACGGCTTATCAAGCAGGGCCTCATCAACTATTGGGGCTACAACACCCTTAACTTCTTCACACCGCACGCCGCCTATGCCACCCGCGACGCCCAGTTCGGCGGAACCGGTGCCGTGCTGCGGGAGTTCAAGGGCATGGTCAAGGCGTTGCACGAGGCCGGCCTCGAAGTGATTCTCGATGTGGTCTATAACCACACCGCGGAGGAGGGCCTCGGTGGGCCGACGACGTCGTTGCGTGGGCTGGATAACGCGAACTACTACCGCCAGACAGCGCAGGGCGCGTACGTCGATGTGACGGGATGCGGCAACTCGCTGAACACGGCAACGCCCGCCGCCCAGCGGCTCGTGCTCGACAGCCTGCGGTACTGGGCAAATGACGTGCAGGTTGATGGGTTCCGCTTCGACCTGGCTGTCACACTGGGCCGCGACGGCACGCACGAGTTCCAGGCAGAGCACCCATTGCTGTTGGCGATCAAAGACGATCCGCTGCTCGCCACGGCGAAGATCATCGCCGAGCCTTGGGACGTCGGGCAAGGCGGCTGGCAGGTCGGCACCTTCCCCGGCGGCTCCACGACGGAGGGCGGCGGCTCACGACCTGAGGCACCGCACGGCTGGTCAGAGTGGAACGATGGCTACCGCGACCGCATGCGCGACTTTTGGCTTACCGACATCGGGGCGGCGCGCGCGAACGGATCCGCCCCCAACGGGATCGGGTCGTTGGCCCGACGGCTTGCGGGGTCGGCGCATGTGTTTTCGCAGGAGCGGGGGCCGCTGGCATCCGTCAACTTCATCACCGCGCACGACGGTTTCACGATGGCAGACCTCACCGCGTATGACACCAAGCACAACGTGGGTAACGGCGAGAACAACCGCGACGGCACTGACAACAACCACTCCTTCAACCATGGTGTTGAAGGGTCAACCGACGACATGTCGATCAGGGATGCCCGCTGCAAGGCAATGCGCAACCTGCTGGGAACGCTGCTGCTGTCGGCCGGCATCCCGATGCTCACGGCCGGCGACGAGTTCGGTCGCAGCCAGCGCGGCAACAACAATGCCTACAACCAGGACGGCGAGCTCACCTGGCTGCCCTGGGAGCACGAGGATTGGCAGGACGACCTGTTGCAGGTCTCGCGCCAGCTCATCCAGCTTCGTCGGGAGAACCCCGCGCTGCGGCCGGTGCGCTATGGGCTTGCCGGCGAGACCGTGCCATCGGCGACCCAAATGGACTGGTACAACAAGCAGGGCGAATCGATGTCGGAGGACGACTGGGATTCCCCCGGCGAGCGCACACTGCAGTACCTGGCAGCGTCGACGCCGGAGTTTGAGGAGTTCAACCGCATCCTGCTGATCGTGCACGGGCTGGAAGACGACGTGACCGTCACCCTGCCGACGCACGACGGAGTTGCGTCGTACACGCTGCTCTGGGATTCGGCTGATGAGGACGGCAGCGAATCAATGCAGGAGCACATCCCCGGCACCGAGCTGACTGTCGCAGGCGCGTCAATGCAGTTATTCAGGGCCCACTGAAGCTTCCGAGGCGTACTTATTCTGGATCGCCTCTGGCGCGCTGACCTCGCCCGTGGCGCTGATGTCCTCCGGCGCGCTGACCTCGCCCGTCGCGCTGACCTCACCCGTCGCGCTGACCTCGCCCGTCGCGTTGATCAGCCGCGCGCCCTCGGCCGAGCTGACGACTGCCCACCAGGTGGCCAGGTCGTGGGCGTCCACGTCGAGGGTGACCGGCACGAGGGCAGTGGCGATGTCGTCGGCCCCGCTGGCGGCCACAACCGATTCAAGGGCCGCCTGCATTGTCAGCGCGGTCAACCCGTTGCTGCGAAAGAGCACCACAGCGATGGTGTGGCCCGCGAGTTGCTGCGGGGTTCGGCTGCCGATCGATACCCGCAACCCCGTGACGCGCGTGCCCTTGGCAACTATCGACATGCTCACTAGCGTGGCGGCGGCCAGTGCGGTAGCAGCCGGCGCGGCTGCAGATTTACGGGTTGTGCTCAGGCTGCGGCGTTCCCCGAGTACGGACATCTGCATTTCCAACTTCGGGTAGTCGCTATCAAGTATTCGATAATGATACACGTCCCCACAAATGCGGACACCGGGTGTCACCCAGCGAATTTTAGTAACGACAAAATGCTGGTCAGCGGCAAATGGACAATGGCCACCGTTCGGGGTACAACACGAGCGCACACTGCAGCTCGACGGAAAGCGTCGGAAGACCGCCCTATTCCGCGACCGCGACCAACCCCAACTCGGCGGGCGACGCGAGCAACGGATTACTCGGCACCACCCGCACCGTGTAACCGAAGCTGCCCGCGCGTGCCAACGGCACGGTACCCGCGAAAACGACGGGTGTTCCCTCCTCACGGTCGACCAGCCGCAGAGGTTCGTACTGCACGTCTTCAAGCCGATCGCCGTCGCGGGCTCGCCCGTAAACCACCTCGACCGCGAGGTCATCCGGGCTCAGGCCGTCAATGTCGACTGTGGCACGCAGGTGCAGTTCTTCGCCGACCTGCGGCACCGCATCCACTCCCCCGGATTCGACGTGGGTGACATGCACCTTCGGCCAGGCGGCAGTCACGCGCGACTTCCAGGCCGCCAAGTCACGGGCGGGCTGGAACGATGACGCGCTGATCCGCTTCTCTGCGGCGGCGGCGGGAATGTACAGGCGCTCGACGTACTCCTTGACCATGCGATCGGCCGAGAGGGCGGGCGACAGGGTCGCGAGGGTGTGACGAATCGATTCCACCCAGCGGGCCGGAACACCGCCCTTGTTGCGGTCGTAAAACCGGGGCGCGATCTGATGTTCGATCAGGTCGTACATGCTGTCTGCCTCAAGCTTGTCGCGCTCGGCCGAATCGCCGGCCGAATCGGCCGAGGGGATCGCCCAGCCGTTCTCCTGGTCGTAGAACTCGGCCCACCAGCCGTCGAGAATCGACAGGTTGAGCGATCCATTGAGGGCAGCCTTCATGCCAGAGGTGCCGCAGGCCTCGAGCGGACGCAGCGGGTTGTTGAGCCAGACATCGGTGCCGGGGTAGAGCAGTTTTGCCATGGCGATGTCGTAGTTGGGCAGGAAGACCATGCGCTTTCGCACTTCGGGCTCCTGGCTGAACTCGACGAGCTTCTGGATGAGGCGCTTGCCCTCGTCGTCGGCCGGGTGCGACTTGCCCGCGATCACGATCTGGATCGGGCGCTCGGGATGCAGCAGCAGAGCGCGCAGGCGATCGGGATCGTGAAGCATGAGGGTGAGGCGCTTGTACGTCGGCACTCGACGCGCGAAGCCGATTGTCAGCACGTTTGGGTCGAGCAGTTCTGAGAACCATGCCGGGTCGCCGACGCCGGGGCTCTGCTCCTGCCAGGCCGCGCTGGTGCGACGACGGGCATCCCGCACAAGCTGTTCCCGCATCCGGCCGCGCACCGCCCAAAGATCAGCGTCGCTGACCGACTTGGATGTCCAGTCGACAACCGTTGTGTCGACGGTTCCGAACTTGTCTTCGGCGAGCTGGACGAGCATGGGATCTGTCCAGCTGGGCGCGTGCACCCCGTTGGTCACCGACGTGATCGGCACGTCATCCGCATCGAATCCGGGCCATAGCGCGCCGAACATGCCGCGCGATACCTCACCATGCAGCTTGGAGACGCCGTTGGCGCGCTGGGCGAGCCGCAGCCCCATCACCGCCATATTAAAGAACAGGGGGTCGCCGCCGACATAGTTCTCTTCGCCAAGGGCCAGCACGTCGCTTACCCCCACCCCGGGCAGCAGGTCGGTGTCAAAGTATTTGTCGATCATGCTGGTCTCGAAGCGATCGATGCCGGCCGGAACAGGGGTATGGGTGGTGAAGACAGTTCCCGCGCGCACAACCTGCAGGGCTTCGGCGAATGACAGGCCGTCGCCGACGAGGTCGCTGATGCGCTCGAGTCCAAGGAAGCCGGCATGCCCCTCGTTGGTGTGGAACACGTCCGGGAACGGCGCGCCGGTGAGCTCCGTGTATGCCTTGATCGCCCGCACGCCACCGATTCCCAGCAGCAGCTCCTGCAGCAAGCGGTGTTCGCCGCCGCCGCCGTAGAGGCGATCGGTGACCGTTCGTAGTTCGTCGGCATTCTCCGGGATGTCGGTGTCGAGCAACAGCAAGCAGATCCGGCCGACCTTCACCTGCCACACCCGCGCGAACAACGCAGCCCCACTCGGCAGCGAGAGCACGACCTGTGCCGCGGTGCCGTCGGGATGCCGCAGCACCGACAGCGGCAGCCCGTCAGGGTCGAGCACCGGGTAGCTTTCCTCCTGCCAGCCCTCGCGCGAGATCGCCTGGCGGAAGTACCCGGCGCGGTAGAACAAGCCAACTCCGATGATCGGCACCCCGAGATCTGAGGCGCTCTTCAGGTGGTCACCTGCAAGGATCCCGAGGCCGCCGGAATACTGCGGCAGGGCCGCGGCGATGCCGAATTCGGGCGAGAAGTAGCCGATCGAGGCCGGCGCATCAGTCAGCGTCTGGTACCAGCGGGGTTTCTCGAGATAGTCGTGCAGTTGGCCCAGCAGGTCGTTCGCGGATGCCACGAATGCCTTGTCCATGGCGAGGGCATCGAGCCGCGCGGGCTCAACCGCGCCGAGTAACGCGATCGGGTCGTGTGCGGTGAGCGCCCAGAGTTCTGGGTCAATTGACTCGAAGAGTTCGATCGTCGGTTGGTGCCACGACCAACGCAGGTTGCTCGACAGTTCGTCGAGCGCGGCAAGCGCGTCGGGGAGCACAGTGCGGACAGTAAAACGTCGGATCGCCTTCACCCGACCACCATAGGCCAGGCACGTTACCGCCATGTAAAGCGCTTGCAACGGGCCGGGGCACGCGTGCGCACCGCTCCCACGCGGCCCGGGCACGCGTGCGCTTCACTCGTGCCCGGGCCCGAGGCACGCGTGCGCTTCACTCGTGCACGGGCCCAGGGCACGCGTGCGGCCCGCTCCTGCGGAGCCCGTAGCACGCTTAGGCGTAACCCGCACGTCCCGGGCACGGGGCGCGGATAAAGGGTACGGTCGGAATGTGGCAGTCGACTACGAACCAAAGCTGGGTCGGATCCCGATTCGTGGCCTGGCACCCCAGCAGCCCGAAGCGCTGTGGCCGGCGAAGGCATACCGCGGCGAAGTTGTGCCGTTCCAGGCCACGGCATTCCGCGAAGGCCACGACCTGATCGGCGTGCGGCTGATTGTCACCGACCCTGAGGGCCGCAAGGTGACCTACCGGATGCGGCCAGTAGCCCCGGGAACCGACCGCTGGCAAGCAGATGTGCAGCTGGCGATCGCTGGCGAATGGTCATGGCAGGTGCGAGCCTTCACCGACGACTGGGCGACCTGGCTGCACAATGCAGAGCTCAAGATCCCGGCCGGCGTCGATGTTGACCTCATGGTCACGATGGGCCTCGCGCTGCTCAACCGGGCAGGCACCCGGAAGGTGGTTCTCGACGCGATCGAAGCGTTCACCGACCCGACAGTTGCGGCGACCGCAAAATTGGCTATCGCGCTGAACCCAGCGCTAACCGCCGCGATCGAAGCAAAGCCTCTCGCTAGCCTGGTCACCGAGTCAGAATTACTCACCATGCGCGTGGAGCGCGAGCGCGCCGGGGTGGGCAGCTGGTACGAGTTCTTCCCCCGTAGCGAAGGGGCGAAGCAGGCGAAAGACGGCACGTGGGTCAGCGGCACCTTCCGCACGGCGGCCAAGCGACTGCACGCAGTGCGCGACATGGGTTTCGACGTGCTCTACCTGCCGCCGATCCATCCGATCGGGGTAACCGGTCGCAAAGGGCCGAACAACACGCTTGTGACGAAACCCGGCGATCCCGGCTCGCCGTGGGCTATTGGCGGCGCCGAAGGTGGCCATGACGCGATCCATCCTGATCTTGGCACCACCAAAGATTTCGCGTACTTCGTCGAATCGGCGACGAAGCTCGGGCTCGAGATCGCGCTCGACTTCGCGCTGCAGGCGTCTCCCGACCACCCGTGGGTAACGGAACACCCGGAGTGGTTCACGACGCTTGCCGACGGATCGATCGCCTATGCCGAGAACCCGCCAAAGAAGTATCAGGACATCTACCCGATCAACTTCGACAACGATCCTTTGGGAATCCGCGCCGAGGTGCTGCGCCTGCTGCGCCACTGGATCGGGCTCGGCGTCTCAATCTTCCGCGTCGACAACCCGCACACCAAGCCGCTGCAGTTTTGGGAAGAGGTGCTGCACGAGATCAACACGGAGTTCCCGAACGTAGTGTTCCTCGCCGAGGCCTTCACGCGGCCGGCGATGATGCAATCGCTGGCACAGGTCGGGTTCCAACAGTCGTACACCTACTTCACCTGGCGCAACACGAAGCTGGAGTTAGAGGAGTTCTTCCGCGAAATCTCGCACGACACCTCGGCCTTCTTCCGGCCAAACCTGTTCGTGAACACTCCAGACATCCTCACCGAGTTCCTGCAGTTCGGTGGGCAGCCTGCCTACAAGATTCGCGCCGCGCTGGCCGCTACGGCGAGCCCGAGTTGGGGCGTGTACGCCGGCTTCGAGCTCTACGAAGACGTTGCTCGCGCCGGCAGCGAAGAGAACATCGACAACGAAAAGTACGAGTACAAGCAGCGCGACTGGGCTGCAGCCGAAAATGCCGGCGCCTCACTCGCGCCGTACCTCACGCGGTTGAACCTGA
>JBDUDZ010000075.1:0-9535 GCA_040002635.1 Rhodoglobus sp. | reverse complement strand
TCTCGGGCCTCGGCTCGCCGAACGGGCAGACCCCCGTCGGCGCTGACGGCAGCGAGCACGGCACAATGGTGGCGTCGCTGGCGGCGGGTCGCGGCACCGGTGCCAACAACGGCATCCTCGGCGCAGCACCGCTTGCGACAATCATGCCGCTGTCGATTGGCTTCGGTGAGGGCAACACCAGCTCTGACGACCAGGTGGCGGCGGCTGTCACGTATGCGGTTGACCACGGCGCTCGGGTGATAAATATGTCGTTGACGCGCAACACCCTGGAATGGCCGGAAAGCTGGGACAAGGCTTTTCTTTACGCCATGCAGCACAACGTCGTGATCGTCGCCGCTGCAGGCAACCGCGGCAGCGGAACTACCGAGGTCGGGGCACCCGCCACGATGCCCGGAGTGCTCACCGTCGCCGGCGTGGATGCGAACGGAAACGCCAGTTTCGACGCCTCATCGCAGGGAATCACTATCGGGGTGGCGGCACCGAGCGAGGGCTTGGTCGGGGTGATCCCCAGCGGCAGTTACGTGACCTGGAGTGGAACAAGCGGGGCAACGCCGATCGTCTCTGGCATTGTCGCGCTGGTCATGGCGGCGCATCCCGAACTTGACGCCGCGAACGTGATCGAGCGTGTCGTCGCGACGGCGCGGGATGCCGGGGCCGCCGGCACCGACCCGATCTACGGTTTCGGCCTCATCGACGCCCAGGCCGCGGTCACTGCCACAGTGCCGCCGGTGACAGCGAACCCGATGGGCGACCTCGCCGATTGGATCAAGGTGTACCGCCGTGCGGCTTCTACGCCAAGCCCAGTGCCCAGCATCAGCGCAAGTCCGAGCCCGGGCCCCGTTGTGGCGGCGCCCCTCAATCCGCTGGGCACGCTGCTGCCCACCGTGAACCTGTTGCGCAACGTCGGCATCCCGGTCGGAGTGCTGTTGCTGTTCGCCGGGCTCGTCGTGGGCTTCATCATCCGCGCCATCGGCCAGTTCAGGAGCTCGCGCAAGACAGAGTAGATTGGTGGCAACTTCCCTCCACCGAAAGTTTGTGACGTGCCCAGAATCCTCATCGTTGGCGGCGGCTACGCCGGTTTCTACACCGCCTGGAAGCTCGAGAAGCGGCTTGCGCGCGGCGAAGCCGAGGTCACCATGGTCGACCCGCTGCCGTACATGACGTACCAGCCGTTCCTACCCGAGGTGGCTGCAGGGTCGATCGAACCGCGTCACGCGGTCGTGTCGCACCGTCGTCACCTGAAGAAGACGAACGTCATCACCGCGAAGGTCACGAATATCGACCACGCGACGAAGACGGCGACGATCACGCCCGCGATCGGCGAGCCCTGGCAGCAGCAGTACGACATCATCGTGGTGACCGCCGGTTCGGTGTCGCGCACCTTCCCGATCCCGGGAGTCGCCGACGAGGCCATCGGCATGAAGAACATCGAAGAGGCGATCGCCGTGCGCGATCGCCTGCTGAGCAACTTCGACAAGGCGGCGAATCTTCCTGCCGGCCCCGAGCGTGACCGGCTGCTTACCGTTGTCGTGGTCGGCGGCGGGTTTGCTGGCATCGAGACTTTCGCCGAGCTGCGCAACTTCGCCTCCGCATTGCTGCCGCTCTACCCCACGCTGAGCTTCGAAGACACGCACTTCCACCTCATCGAGGCGATGGGCAGGATCATGCCAGAGGTGTCACTGAAAACGAGTCTCTGGGTGATCAAGGATCTCGCCCGCCGCGGCGCAGAAATCCACCTCGACACGCAGCTGACGTCTGCTGTCGGCGGCACGATCGAGCTCTCGACCGGCCAGACCTTCGAAAGCGACCTGATCATCTGGACAGCTGGCGTCATGGCCAACCCGGTTCTGCGCAACACTGATCTGCCCGTTGAAGAGCGCGGCCGTCTGCGTGTGCAGGCTGACCTGCGTGTGATCAACGATGCGGGAGTTGTGGATGCCGCCTGGGGCGCCGGCGACGTCAGCGCCGTCCCCGATCTCACCGGTGCTGGCGTCGGTGGATTCTGCGTGCCGAACGCCCAGCACGCGGTGCGCCAGGGCAAGCTCATGGCGAAGAACATCATCGCTGTGCTACGCAATGAGGCGCCGGTCGACTACTTCCACAAGAACCTCGGTGCTGTCGCCGGCCTCGGTCTCTACGACGGTGTGTTCCAGTCGGGCAACTTCGCGGTGAAGGGCCTCCTCGCGTGGTTCATGCACCGCGGCTACCACGGTTTCGCGATCCCGACCGGCGAGCGCAAGGTTCGCGTCTTCGGCAACTGGATCCTGAACTTCCTGCTGCACCGCGATGTCGTCTCCCTCGAGGCCCGCGACACTCCCCGCGCCGCATTCGAGGAGTTCGCATCCCGTCCCAAGGCTGCGGCAGCTACGCTCCCGGGTGCTCCGGCGAGCGCGCCGAAAGCCGCCGTGTCGACGGGCGCGCGCGCCAAATAGGAGTTGCCCCGGTAGCCCAATCGGCAGAGGCAGACGACTTAAAATCGTCCCAGTCAGGGTTCGAGTCCCTGCCGGGGCACGAAGGAAGGCCCCGCATTTTGCGGGGCTTTCCTTCGTTCATCGCAGGGCGAGAACTCTTCGTGGGCCCCCGCTGAGCAGACAGCCTCATCGCTTGCTCGGTTCCCGCCGCCGACGTGTGACCGCGATGTGGATGCGGCTCAGTAGGGGAGTCGAGTCCCTGCCGGGGGCGGTCGCAACGGGGTTCACTTCCTCGGTGCCTAGACCCTGACAAGGGCCGTGCCCGCAATCCGCATTCGAGTCGAGTCCCTGCCGGGGCGCGAACTGCGTCACGTCCTGCGTCACGTCCTGCGTTAGTACTAGGCTAGAATTTAGCTATAGCTACATTCAATGGGGGTGACAACAGTGGGATCGACAATAAAGTCGACGCGTTTGGCGGCCGGAATGAGCGTGAAGGAACTTGCGTCGCGTCTAGACGTGACGCCGAGCGCGATTTCCCAGTTGGAGCGCTCGGAAGCGGACGGCACGATAAAGCTCAACTCTCTTCGGGAAGCCCTGCAAGCGATGGGCGCGAGCCTGCGTCTCACGGCGGGCGATGAGGGACCAATGTCTCGATACGCGCCATACCGGGTTGCCGAATCTCTTGCGGATTCTCTCCTGAAGAGCAGCGACCCCACTTTTCCCCTCAGGCTTCTTACCCACTCCGTTAAGGAACTCGCCGAGAATTCCAGCCAGATCGATCCCGTGGAGGTGCAGATTGCCCCGACACCTCTGCCGGATAAGCGCTGGGACACACTGATGCGTGCGGCGTATGCCAACGCGATTCCTGCAGGGAAAAGGCCGGCCTGGGCACGAACTTCCAGGCTCGCTGAGCCGTGGTTCCCTTCCGCATATCCGAGCCTTCGAGAGCGCGCAATCAGGACGACGCCCGACTATTTGCGCCGGCTCAACATCTTCATCGATGAACGAAGCCTGACCAGGTTCTGACATGGCTGGCGAACATGAGATGGCTCCGGCCGAGGTTGGCCGACTTCTCGATGAGCTCAAGCGCCGTCTGGAAGAGGCCGGAGTGAACGCCACGATTCACATCTTTGGCGGCTCGGCTATGGCGTTACTGTTTCCCGATGATCCCGAGACGAGATTCACCGAGGACATAGACGCGGCCATCCAGCCACGCGAGGACGTGTATCGAGTGGTGTTGACGATGGCGGATGAGCTTGGGCTTTCGCCAACATGGCTGAATGCCAGCGGAGTGGCATTCTTACCGCCCCGAGCGCAGCCTCCATCAACTACTGGGGGCGTGGCAGTGACCTATGCCGACGCGAATGAGTTGATAGCAATGAAGCTGGCGGCCTCGCGCGAGCAGGACCTCCACGATCTGGGGATGCTTGCGAGGCATGCAGGAATCACTGATCCGCAGGTGTTGGTTGATATTGCCTTCGACGCCTACGGCGAAGACTCGGTCGTTCTCAGCGATTCGAGAAGTGACTATTTGATCATGGCCAAGGACGCCTTGACGCGGGCCAAGAGACGCGCTCAGAAGGCGAAACCCCCGATCCCAGGCGATTGATCGGAACTCTCATGTCGGGTAGTCAGTGGGATTCCCGCGGCCGCAGCGCACGCAGCGCGTTGAGTATCGAGGCAAGGTCTACGACCTCCTGAATCCCAGCTCCCAGTGTTGCGGGGATGAACCCGAACGCCGCGATCACCATCAGGCCGACGCTCAGCCCGATGCCGAGCCAGATGCTCTGCACCGCGATCCGCACCGTGTACTGCCCGATCTCAACAGCACGCACGATGACAGAAATGTCATCGATCAGAATCACCGCCGACGCGGACTCGCTCGCCGCTGTCGCCCCGCGCGCTCCCATCGCGACCCCGATGTCGGCTGTGGCAAGAACCGGTGCGTCGTTGACGCCATCGCCGACCATCAGCACGGGTCGCGCGGTGATGGAGCGCACGGCATCCACCTTGTCGGAGGGAAGGCAATCGGCTCGTACGTGGGTGATGCCCAACTCGGCGGCGACGTGGTCGGCGGTTGCTTGGGCGTCACCGGTGAGCATGATGACGTCACCGATCCCATGCTGTCGCAGCGCTTCGATGGTGCTGCCCGCGTTTGCGCGGATCGGATCTGCGGCGATGATGGTGCCCGCGAACTTCTCGTCAACCGCAACGTAGATGGCAAGCTCGCCGCCCGCGATGGTGACGGCCTGGGTTTCCGGCGCGCGCTCGCTGATGAAGCCCAGCGTGCCCACCGCGACCACGTGGTCGGCAACTGTGGAAATCACGCCCATCGCGGCCACCTCCCGCGAACTTGTCGCCTCCACGATGGTGAGCCCGCGACTGTGTGCGGCAGCGATGATCGACGGGGCAAGCACATGTGACGAGAGCGTCTCGGCCGAGGCGACGAGCGCCAGCAGCTCGTCTTCGGTGTGGGGCGCTAGCGCGATGATCCGGGTGACCGTTGGCGCACCGGTGGTCAATGTCCCGGTCTTGTCAAATACCGCGGTCTTCACCCGGGAGAGCAGCTCGAGCACTCCGCCGCCTTTGACTATGACGCCGTTGCGTGCCGCACGACTCATCCCGCCCATGAACGCGACGGGGGCGGCGAGCACCAGTGGGCAGGGGGTGGCTAAGACAAGCACCTCGGCGAACCGCACAGGGTCGCCGGAAACGACCCAGGCGACTGCCGCTATTGCCAGGGAGACGACGGTAAACGGGATCGCGTAGCGGTCGGCGAGTCGAACCACCGGTGCCCTGTTGGCTGCAGCTTGTTGCACCAGCCCGACAATCGCCTGGTACTGGCTGTCTGCGGCAGCGGCGATCGCGGTGATGGTGACGGCGACGGAGCCATTGATCGACCCGCTCAGCACTGTCTCACCCGCCGACCTCGTCCGGGGCATGCTCTCTCCGGTCAGCGACGACTCGTCGAAGGCTCCGGTCAGCGTGACGAGGGTGCCGTCTACCGCAACCACCTCGCCCGACCGCACCAGGAGGGAATCCCCGATCCGCACGTCTGCGGCCGCGATATCGTCGGGCACTGAGGTGCCGGGCTGTAGGCGATGGGCGATCTGCGGCTCCCGGGCGAGCAGCGCGCTAAGGTCGCGTTGGGCGCGGCCCTGCGCGAAGTCCTCGAGGGCTTTGCCGCCGGATACCATCAGCACGATGATCATGCTGGCGATGACCTCACCGACCACGAGCGTCGAGACGATGGCGATGATCGCCAACACATCGATGCCGAAAATCCGCTGGCGAAGCTGCTTCACCATCGCGATGGCTTCGAGGATCGCGACAAGCGCGGCAAAGCCGGTGAACATCCAGCGGGCAGTTGGTTCGAACCCGGATAGCCACAGCGCGCCGCCGATGACACCGACCAGCACCGTACTGGTGACGATCGGGTAGAGCAGAAACCAGGGCCGGCGCCGCACTAAGGCGGTTACCCCTTTGGACACAGTCATAGCCCGCCTCCCGTCGCCCCTGCATCGAGTCAAGCCGCTTGGGGCAGGTGCGCACAGGGTCGAAGGTCCCTGGAGGGCGGTAGTCGGCTTTGGCGGCTTCAGCCGGCTAGTTCGCGGGCGGCCTGTGCTCCCGCTGCGCGCAACCACCGCGCCGGGTCATCCATCGCCGCGTCGACCGAGCCGCCGAGTTCGACGAGGGATGCCGTCCACACTTCGGTGGTCGCGGTTACCTGTCCCGCAATCACCCCGGCTCGTACCCCCGCACCCGCTGCTCGCTTGAGCAGGTGGCCCACGATCTTGCCGCCGAGCGACTGCTCATCGAACCGCCCTTCCCCGGTGAGCAGCAGGTCGGCCCCGGCGATGAGGGAATCGAGGCCGGTGAGTGCGGTGAGGTACTCCGCGCCCGATTGGATGCGTGCGCCCCAGGCGCTGGCAAAACCGAAGGCCGTGCCACCTGCGGCGCCGGCTCCGCGAGCCGTGGGGTCGCCGCTGCCGGTCGAGAGGCCTAGCAGATCCGCGAAACGGGCAAGGGCAGCGTCGAGCTCGGCGACCTGGGCGGGGGATGCCCCCTTCTGCGGCCCGAACACCGCGGCGGCTCCGGTGGGGCCGAGCAGCGGTGCAGCGACATCCGTCAGCAGGCTGACGCCGCCGGCTGGGGGAGCCAGCAGCCCAGAATTATCGACAGTCGCGAGGCGAGTGAGGGCACCTCCGCCGTCCGGCAGCGTTCGGCCATCGGCGTCTCGTAGCCCGAGCCCGAGCGCCGCGAGCGCGCCGGCCCCGCCATCCGTCGACGCCGACCCCCCGAGCGCGATCACCAGCGACCGAGCTCCCGAATCCACAGCGGCCCGGATGACCTCCCCAAGCCCCCGCGTTGTCGCCCCTATCGCGTCCAGCGCGCCCATGAGTGGCAGGCCACTTGCCTGGGCCAACTCGACCACAGCCACGCCGCCCGGGAGCTCGAGCCATTCGCCCGGTGTAGCCCGCCCGTCTGGTCCCGTGACGGGCCCGACGGCGTGCCGCACCGCCGCGGGGAGGGCGGCGGCGATCGCGTCGAGAGTGCCCTCCCCGCCGTCGGCCTGCGGGGCGATGATGAGCCGGTCATCCGGTCGCACCGACAGCCAGCCCGCGGCGATCGCCTCGGCGGCTGCGCGGGCGCCGAGCGTTCCCTTGAATGAGTCTGGGGCGACGACGACGGTGAACTGCACGGTGCCAGCGTAGCCAGCAGCCAGCAGCCAGCAGCCAGCAGCCAGCAGCGTTACCCGGTCGCGGCGGGCAAACCGGTGCGCTCGACCGCGGCGAGGATTGTCGCCGCGAGATCTTTCGGGCGACTGAACTGCGGCCAGTGCCCGGTGGGAAGATCGACGAACTCTGCGTCGGCCACTTTCGGAACCTCGGGATATGCGCCGCTCTGCAGCCAGTGCTGCAGAGCTTCGGCAGTGAACTCACAGCAGATGATGGTGATCGGAACGTCGTAGCGGCGCTCATCGTGCAGTTCTTGTTTGTCGCTGGTGACCCGGGCCGGTTCGGGGATTGCGATGCCGCGGAACTTCGCGCGCAGTTCTTCGGTCAGCCCGACGAGGTCTTCATCGTCGAACGCCGACCATTCCGGAAGGGGCACCTCGCCGTCCACGACGGGCAGCTCGTCGTTGATCACATCGCCATCGCCGAGCGGGCCGCTGTCAACGTAGACGACCCGCGAAACTGCGTCTGGTCGGGCATCCACCGCAGCATGCGCGATAGCGCCGCCGCCGCTGTGCCCAACAAGCACGACCGGATGCCCAATCGCATCAATCACGGCGACGACCGCTTCGACGTGGTCGCGCAGCGTGATGCTCGAGCGATCGGCATCGAGGGATTCGAGCCCCGGAAGTGTGAGCGCCTGCACGGTATGCCCTGCGGCCTCGAGGTCGGGGACGACCTCGCCCCATGAGGCCCCATCGAGCCAGAAGCCGGGGATGAGTACGAGGTGCATATTCTCGACACTACGAGAGCGCACCGACAATGCACGGACAGCGCACCGACAGCGCACCGACAGCGCAAATCTGAGTGAACCCTCAGGAAATATCAGCACCAAACCCGTCGCGAGATCGTTAGCACCTGCCACGCTGGCACGATGCACGACAGCCGCTCCCGCGTCCCTGAGGTCACCGTCGCATTCTGGGTGCTCAAGCTCCTGACCACCGGGATCGGCGAGACGACGTCAGACTTCTTCGTCAAAACATTCGACCCGGTGCCCGTGGTGCTGCTGGCCGCGGTCGTCTTCATCGGATGCTTCGTTGTGCAGTTCACCGCGCGTCGATACGTGCCCTGGCGCTACTGGTTGTTCGTGCTCATGGTTGCGATCTTCGGCACGATGGTGGCCGATGTCGCCCACATTGTGTTCGATGTGCCGTATGCGCTGTCGAGCACGGTTTTCGCGATAGTTCTCGTCGGCTTGCTCGTGGTCTGGCGGCTCGTTGAGAAGACCGTGTCTGTGCACTCGATAGTCACAGCGCGGCGCGAACTGTTCTATTGGGCAGTCGTTCTTGCCACCTTCGCCCTCGGCACCGCTGTAGGCGATCTGACTGCTGTCACGTTCGGTCTCGGATACTTCGGCTCGGCCGTGATGTTCGCAGTCGTGTTCGGGGTGCTCCTGCTGGTTCTGCGGCTGGGAGTCGTACCCGTGGCGAGTTTCTGGGCCGCCTACGTGTTCACCAGGCCGTTCGGCGCATCCGTCGCAGACTGGCTTGGTGTCGACTCTGGCCGCGGCGGACTCGCCCTGGGCACCGGGCCGGTGAGCCTCGTCGGGCTTGCGTTGATTGTTGCCGGGGTGGCGATTGTCCAGGCGCGGTCACGCGCGCGGAGCCTCATCGTCAGGTAACGGCCGCTGCAGTACTGCACCGGTCAGCCGGGTCAGTATGGTTCCGGTCAGAACGCCCGCTGCCAGGATGCTGGCCAGCACCACGATCTGGAAGCGCCCCGCCTCGAGCGGCGACGCTCCGCCGAAAATTGCGCCGACGAACGCGCCCGGCAACACCACGATTCCGGTGGTGCGTGTCTGGTCGATAGAGGGCAGCAGGGCGGTGCGCACGGCCGAGCGGGCGAGCGTGATCGTCGAACGCCGCGGCGTGGCGCCGAGGGCGAGCCAGCCCTCCACTTCATCCCAGTGATCGCGCACCGAGTTGTGGAATACGCGTTGGGTGAGGATCGCGATCGTCATGGTGTTGCCTATGACGATGCCGCCGATCGCCAGCGCATAGCGAGGCGAAAATTCGATTGCTCCGGTCGCGAAGACGATCGCCATTACCGCCAGCGGGCCGGCGAGCATAGCGATGGCGAGCGGTGCGGCCTGACGCAGTGTGACCCGTGCCCGTCGCGCCGCGGTGAACACGGCAGCCGCGAACATGACGCCGAGCCCGATGGCCACCCAGAGCGGGTCGTGCAGGATGCCCGCCAGCACGAAACTCAGCGCCGCGAGTTGCAGAATCGCCCGAGCGATCGCACCGACCGCCGCCCAGGGGCGCGGTATGCGAAACCCGACAAGACCGATGGTAGCAATGCCGGCCAGCAGCACGATTGCGACCGCGGTCGGCAGCCAATGGGTGAGCACCTCCATGCTCAGACCTTAGGGCGAGAGCGGGGTTCGGC
>JBDUDZ010000074.1:0-9612 GCA_040002635.1 Rhodoglobus sp. | reverse complement strand
TGCAGCCGATCCTGCACGGGTGTCGTGATGCCGGACTGGTGCTCGCCGAAGAACGGGTAGGTCTGAGCCGCAGGCTGTGAGGCCACCGCGCCCGCGATGACTGCGGCGGCACCGCCGCCCACAGCGAGGCCCGCGGCGCCGGCGCCGACGAGCCCGAGCAGCCCGCGGCGAGACAGGCCGGGGCGCTGCACTGACTCGTCCTGGTCGGGTTCTGTGACGCCTGCCATCAGCCGTCGATTCCGAGAACAGCGTGGGTCAACTTCGAGAGCGGCTCGGCGAGCGCGTTGACCTGGTCGGAGAGTTGTCTGCGCTGGGCATCAGTCACTGTGTCGTAGGTAACGTAGCCCGCGTCGAGGCTGCCATAGGTGTTGAGGAGTTTCTCCAAGGCCGTGAACTGCTTCTCTATGCTCGCAACGAGCTTGGTTCCCTCGGCACCTTTTCTCGCGGCGATGTCTTTCACGCTTCCGAAGGCCACTTCGGCACCCTGGACATTCGCGTAGAAGTCGCCGAGGTCGGTGTGCGACCACCAGTCTTCTTCGCCGGTGATTTTGCTCGCGGCGACCTCGTCAAGCAGCCCGATCGCGCCGTTGCTGATGTCAGCGAGCGTCACGGTGAATGACGCGGCGCCCACGAGGTCGGAGAGCGATTTCACGTTGTCGATCAGGCCTTGGCCGTAGCTTTGTCGCTGGGCGGTGGTGGAAGGTGCCCAATCAAGCACCGCACTCGTGCCATCCGAGTTGAGTGCGCCCGCGGCCGGTGGCCAGAGGTCTTTCTCGATGCGGTGAAAGCCCGTCCAATCGAGGCCCTCGGCGACGGCATCCACTTCGCGGTAGTCGATTTTCGGGTCGAGATCGCCGAATGCCTCGGCGGTTGGCTCGATGCGCTCGTAGGAGACCCGGGCTGACGCGAACAGGCCGCGGGCTGTCTGGTCATCGCCGGCCTCATAGGCATTAACCAGCGCTGCGACCGCCGGGGTGAGTTCGGCGATCTGCGATCGCACATACGCGACGTAGCTCGTGACAGCTTGGTCGGTGAGTTTCTTCTCGTCGGCGCTGACCGTTGTCGCGGCGCCGGTGACGGCGAATTCGGCGAGACCGACAGGGGCCCCAACCTGCTGGAACTTGCACGCGGTGTAGTAGGTTCCGGGCTCTAGCTGGGCGACGTACGTGACTGTCTGCTTGGGGGTGATGTTTTCTTTCTCGCCGACGATGCGCAGTTTGTCATCTGCGAGGATCTCGAACTCGTTGACGTCGCTGCCAGTGTTGCTGATGGTGAAGGTGATCGCGCCCGAAGCCGCGGTGGCCGCAGAGACGACACAGGTGTCGTCGGTGATTGCGACACGAAGGGCGGTCGCGCTGGGGCTGTTCGGCACACAACCCGTCAGGGCGAGGGCGATCACCCCGGCTCCGGCTGCGGCGGTGAGTAGGCGGATATTCATGGCTGTGCTCCTGGTGTCGGTGTGCTGGTCAGTCGGTGTGCGGCGGATCTGGCTGTCACGCCACGTGCTGCAGGTCGGCTTCGATGGCGGCGGTTTCTGCGATGCCGACAGGCTTTGGCGCGGAACGTGATCGGCTGAGGAACGCGATTGTTACGACGATGAGATACGTGAGCCAGGCGATGAACTGGGCCCAGGTCGGCTCTGGGTTGAAGTTGAAGATTCCGCCCAGCAGGGTGCCATACCAACTGCTCGGTGGAATGACCGCGGCGACGCTGAACGCATGCACGCCGATGCCAGGGATGACGCCGGCTTCCTGCAGGTCTCCGATGCCGTAGGCGAGCACGCCTGCCGCCACCAGCACCAGGAACAGCCCTGTCCAGGTGAAGAATTTGCCAAGGTTGATGCGAATCAGCCCCCGGAAGATCAAATAGGAGACGACGACCGAGACCAGGATGCCGAGCACGGCACCGGCGAAACCCAGCGGCTCGTCACCGCTGGAGTTGGCGCTCGCCCAGACGAACAACGCGGTCTCTACCCCTTCGCGCCCGACGGTGATGAAGCCGAGCAACACGATGCCCATGCCAGCGCCCGCGACTGCCGCATCCAGCTTTCCGTGCAGTTCACCTCTGAGCTCGCGGGCGTTGCGCGCCATCCAGAGGATCATCCAGGTCACGAGGCCCACGGCGAGGATCGAGAGGCTGCCGCCGAGGATCTCCTGACCCTGGAAACTCAGGCCGTAAGGGCCCCAGGTGAGGATCGCCCCGGTACCGAACGAGAGCACGATCGCCGCTGCGATGCCGAGCCAAAGGCGGGGGAGCACATCGCCGCGACCGATCTTGCGCAAGTAGGCAATGAGGATTCCGACGATGAGCCCGGCTTCGATCCCCTCGCGGAGACCGATGAGGAAGTTGGCGAACACGGAATCCTTCGAGATGGGAGCGGGAGTCGGGATGGGAGCGGGAGTCGAGATGGGGCGGGAATATTGGTAAGGCTAACCTTACCTATTCGACTGTAGTCGGGAGTCTCGCTCCTGTCTACTGGGCTCCCGTCTACTGGGCGCGCGGCCTCGACGCAGTGCCGCTCTGAGCCTGGACGTGATGCGTGGCGCCGCGCTCGCCGCAGTGGGACACAAAGCGAAGGGCACAAAATGCGCAGGATAGGATTGACAGTGTCCACGCCCCGAAAGGTTCCGATTCAGTGACGTACGTCATCGCCCAGCCCTGCGTCGATCTTAAAGATCGTGCCTGCATCGATGAATGTCCTGTCGATTGCATCTACGAAGGCGACCGGATGCTGTACATCCACCCCGACGAATGTGTCGACTGTGGTGCCTGCGAGCCGGTCTGCCCGGTCGAGGCGATCTACTACGAAGACGACCTCCCGGGCAAGTGGTCTGACTACTACAAGGCGAACGTCGAATTCTTCGATGACCTGGGTTCGCCTGGTGGCGCATCGAAGGTCGGCGTCGTGCACAAGGATCACGCAATAGTCGCCGCGCTGCCCGACGGCGGCGGCTCCTCAGACTGACCCCGCGTTGCGCGCACCCGTAGAACTATGAGCGTCGCACCCCGCACTCCGCTTCGGCTGCCCGACTTCCCGTGGGATGCGCTTGTGCCATTCGGCGACCTGGCAAGAAAGCATCCTGACGGCATCATCGACCTCTCGGTTGGCTCGCCCGTCGATCCGACCCCGGCGGTGGTGCGCCAGGCCCTGGCAGCGGCGACTGACGCTCACGCTTACCCCCAGACCGCGGGAACTCCCCGGCTGCAGGAGGCGATAGTCGACTGGTTCGCACGGCGCCGCGGAGTCGATGACCTCACCGTTGCAAACGTGTTGCCGACCATCGGCTCGAAAGAGCTAGTCGCCTTGCTGCCGATGCTTTTTGGGATCGGCAAAGGTGACGTAGTAGTACACCCGACAGTGGCATACCCGACCTACGCGATTGGCGCGGCAATCGTGGGTGCCACCGCGTTCGCTTCAGACGACCCGGCCGAGTGGCCCGAGAACACCCGGCTCATCTGGCTCAACAGCCCTGGCAACCCCGACGGCAGTGTGCTGGGCGTCGAGAGACTAAAGGCGGCGGTTGCGCGCGCACGAGAACTCGGGGCGATCGTCGTCAACGACGAGTGTTACGCAGAGTTCAACTGGGCCACGTCAGGCAGTGGTGATTCAGGCGGAGTGGGGCCGGCGCCCTCGATCCTCGATCCTCGGGTGATCTCCGGGCAGCGCCACGGGGTGTTATCCGTGTACTCCCTCAGCAAGCAGTCGAACCTCGCGGGCTACCGGGCAGGCTTTGTCGCGGGGTGCAGCGATCTCATCGGCGAACTTCTCGCGGCGCGCAAGCACGCCGGTCTCATTCCGCCGGCACCCGTGCAGGCAGCCATGATCGCAGCGCTCTCGGATGACGCGCACGTCGCAATCCAGCGCGAGCTGTATCGGGCGCGCAGGGCACGTCTGGCTCCCGCCCTCGAGGCGGCCGGATACCGCATCGACGGCAGCACTGCGGGCCTGTACCTCTGGGTGACGAACGGCGCCGATGCCTGGGAGACTGTCGCGACATTTGCAGACCTCGGCATCCTCGTGACGCCCGGCACGTTCTATGGCGACGCGTCTGCGAAACACGTGCGCATCGCCTTGACCGCGACGGATGCCGCAATCGAGTCCGCCGCGACGCGACTGAATTCACGCTCCTGAGATTGTTCCTAACCTCCAAAGGGTCTCGCTGTCGTTTGGGCCATGCAGTAGTAGCCCAGCGCACGCAATAGGCTGTAGCGATGACCGATGCAGCACCTGGACCCGAGAAGGCAACCCTTCAGTTTCCGGGCGGCAGCGCGGAATTTCCGATCATCCGTGGCACGGACGGCCATGACTCCATAGACATTTCGACGTTTATGAAGCAGACAGGCTTCACAACGCTCGACCAGGGATTCGTGAACACCGCGTCGACGCGCAGTGCGATCACCTATATCGACGGTGATGCCGGAATCCTTCGCTACCGCGGCTATGCAATCGAGGATGTCGCGAAGAACTCGACATTCCTCGAAGTCGCCTGGCTGCTGATCTACGGCGAGTTGCCGTCGCCCAGCGAGCTAGCCGAGTTCGACGAGAAGATCCGTCGGCACACGCTGCTGCACGAAGACCTTCGACGCTTCTTCGACGCTCTCCCGCACAATGCGCACCCGATGTCTGTGCTGTCGAGCGCGGTTTCCGCGCTCTCGACGTACTACCAAGACTCGCTGAGCGTGCACGACCCCGAGCAGGTCGAGATCTCTACGATCCGCCTGCTTGCCAAGCTTCCGGTGATTGCCGCCTACGCGCACAAGAAGGCGCTGGGCCAGGCGTTTCTCTACCCTGACAACAACTTGAGCTTCGTAGACAACTTCCTGAAGCTCAACTTCGGCACCATGGCCGAGCCATACGAGGTGAACCCCGTGCTGAGCAAGGCGCTCGACAGGCTCCTGATCTTGCACGAAGACCACGAACAGAACGCGTCGACCTCGACAGTGCGGCTTGTCGGTTCAACCGAGGCAAACATTTTCGCCTCGATTTCTGCCGGGATCAATGCGCTGTACGGCCCCCTGCATGGCGGCGCGAACGAGGCAGTGCTCAAGATGCTCGGCGAGATCCGCGCCTCCGGCGACGGCGTGCAGAAGTTCATCGAGCGGGTCAAGAACAAGGAGGACGGCGTCAAGCTGATGGGCTTCGGCCACCGGGTCTACAAGAATTTCGACCCGCGTGCCCGGTTAGTGAAAGAGAGCGCCGACGAGGTGCTCGATGCCCTCGGTGTGCAGGATCCACTTCTGGATATTGCGAAAGAACTCGAACAGGCCGCTCTGGCCGACGACTACTTCATCGAACGCAAGCTCTACCCCAACGTCGACTTCTACACCGGCGTGATTTACAAGGCGATGGGCTTCCCCACCCGCATGTTCACTGTGCTATTCGCAATTGGCCGGTTGCCTGGCTGGATAGCCAACTGGCGCGAGATGAGCGAAGACCCGCAGACCAAAATCGGTCGCCCGCAGCAGCTCTACACGGGTTCGCCAGAACGGGCCTGGCCCCAGCGCTAGCTCGTCAGGCGGGCCGGGCGTTGAGCACGACGTTGCGGAAAACTACTGTCATCGCCGTTTCTGTGGGGGGCGAGCAGCGAAGGCCCAAGGTCAGGTCGGGGAGGTCGAATGAGCCTTCAGCTTCGAGATGCACCCAGCGGCCGATCGCCACGGGTCTGCCGAGACCGCCGAAGAACTCGATGGTGCCGCTGGGGTCGACAACTGTGCAGGCGAAAGGCACCGGCTCGTTCGATGCGACAAGGACATCCATCGAATAGCTCACCAGGTACCGCCCACTGGTGATGGTGTGATTGTCGAGCCGGATCGGATCGTCAAGCGAGAAGCTCCCCGAGTAGACCAGGTCGTGGTTGGTGGGTGCGCATGCGGCAAGGCTCAGCGCGACCAGCAGCGCCGTGGCGCAGAAGACAACCCCGCGCCTAGGCGTGAAGCGAGGCATTGAGCTCGATGCCCTTGCCTGAGCGCTGCAAGACCTCGACCGCGCCCGTCACCGAGTTGCGCCGGAACAGCAGCCCGGGCATCCCGCTCAGGTCAACAGCCTTGACCGTGCGGATCGTGCCGTCAGCATTCGGGGCAGAGCCGACGACCACGACTTTGGTGCCCGCCGTCACGTAGAGCCCGGCTTCGACTACCGAGTCATCGCCGATCGAGATGCCCACGCCCGAGTTCGCACCAAGCAGCGCGCGTGCGCCGATCGCCACTCGTTCGGTTCCGCCACCGCTGAGCGTGCCCATGATCGACGCCCCACCGCCGATGTCTGCGCCATCGCCGACGATCACGCCCTGCGAGATGCGCCCCTCCACCATCGAGGTGCCGAGGGTGCCGGCGTTGTAGTTGACGAAGCCTTCATGCATGACCGTGGTGCCGGGCGACAGGTGTGCGCCGAGGCGCACCCGCGAGGCATCCGCGATTCGTACCCTGGTGGGCAGCACATAATCGATGAGTCGAGGGAATTTGTCGATGCCGGTCGCGGCGATGCCCGCACGTTGCAGAGCCGGTCGCAGCCGGTCGAAGTCGTCGGGATGCACGGGCCCCGCGTTCGTCCAGACCACGATGGGCAGGTGGCCGAAGATGCCATCGAGATTTATCGAATTGGGTGCGACAAGAAGGTGGCTCAGCAGGTGGAGCCGCAGGTAGGCATCCGGTGTAGACGCTGGCGGCCCGTCGAGGTCGATCTCTACAGTCACGAAGTCGAGATCGACATTGCGGCGGTCGTCGGCGCCTGCAAGCGACTCGAACTCGGCAGGCGCGATGTTCGGATCGGTTGCCGACGGCAGCGGCCCGAGTTGCGGTCGCGGGAACCAGGTGTCGAGCACGACCGCGGGCCTGTCTGCCGCGGCGGTCTTTCCCGCGCGTGCGACAGTGGCAAGACCGTATCCCCAGGCTGCGCGCGAGCTCATGGCTCAACAGTACTTAAACTGGCTGTGTGCCAGTGACCGAGTCTGCCCCGCCCGTGCTCGACCTCGCGGCATCCAGCGTCGAGCTGACGCGGGTGCTCTGCGACATCCGCTCGGTGTCGGGTGATGAGCGAACTATCGCCGATGCGATCGAAGCGAGCCTCACGGGGGCGAACCACCTTGAGCTGTTCCGCGATGGTGACGCGATAGTCGCCCGCACGAATCTGGGGCGCGACAGGCGCGTGGTGATCGCCGGGCACATCGATACCGTCCCGATCAACGCGAACCTTCCCGTGCGCGAAGAGGGCGGCATGCTGATCGGGCGCGGCACCGCAGACATGAAAGGCGGCGTCGCCGTCGCGCTGAAGCTGGCGGCCGAGTTATCCGCGCCGACGGTGGACGTGACGTGGATTTGGTACGACCACGAGGAGGTCGAGAGCTCGCTCAATGGCCTGGGCAGGCTGGCATCCGTTCGTCCGGACCTGCTCGCCGGTGACTTCGCGATTCTCGGAGAGCCAACCAGGGCGAGCGTCGAGGGCGGGTGCAACGGCACGGCCCGCATCGATGTGCGACTGCACGGCACGCGGGCCCACAGCGCCCGGGCCTGGGCGGGCCACAACGCCATCCACGATGCTGCGGCAGTGCTGGCGATCTTGGCGAACTTCGTTCCGGAAGAAATCGAGGTCGATGGCCTCGTCTACCGCGAGGGGCTGAACGCTGTAGGAATTTCAGGCGGGGTGGCGGGCAACGTCATTCCCGATGAGGCAGTCGTCAGCATCAACTACCGTTTCGCGCCAAGCCGGACTGCGGATGACGCGATCGCCCACCTCCACGAAATCTTCGCCGGCTTCGACGTCGAGGTCACCGATGTTGCCGCCGGGGCACGCCCCGGGCTGGATGCACCACTGGCACAGGAGTTTCTCACCGCTGTTGGGGGCACCGCCGCCCCCAAGTACGGCTGGACGGATGTCGCGCGCTTCTCGGCCCTCGGAATCCCCGCGGTCAACTATGGCCCCGGCGACCCACTCAAGGCCCACGCCGACGACGAGGCCGTCGCCATCGCCGAGATCGAGGCGTGCGAGCGGGGGCTGCGGGCGTGGCTGACCTCGCAGTAGCGCTCAAGGTCCGCTACCGCTTGACCTATTGGTGGGTCAAAGTCATCGCGATCTTCGTTGTCTCGCGCATTGTCACAACGAGCCTGCTGCTGGCGTTTGCGTCAGGTCAGGCTCCGAATGCGTGGACCGGCGCGAGCCCGAACTACTTCGACTTCGCCTCAATCTGGGACGGTCACTGGTACTACATCATTTCGGTAGTCGGCTATCCGAGCACGTTGCCGATGACTGCCGACGGGCATGTGGGCGAGAGTGCCTGGGCTTTCATGCCCGCCTACCCCTCCGTCGTGCGGGTGGTCATGCTGATCACCACACTCGACTTCCCGGTCGCCGCGGTTCTTGTCTCGTTTGCGTTCGCGCTCGGCACCGCGCTGATGTTCTATCGGCTCATCCACCTCGTGCTGCCGGGCAGCACTGCGTTGTTCTCTGTGGTGCTCTTCTGCTTTGCCCCCCTGTCGCCAGTGCTGCAGGTTTCGTATGCGGAGTCGATGCACGCGTTCCTGCTCGCGGTGGCGCTATACCTGCTCGTCACGAGGCGGTATTGGCTCATGCTGCCGGTGGTGGCAGTGATGTCCCTCACCCGGCCCAGTGGCCTCGCATTCGCGCTGGCTATGGCCCTGCACGTGGCCTACCGCTGGTGGCAGCAGCGCCGTGGGCGCGAGGAGTTCGCGGTGCGGGAACGGGTCGCATCCATCGGTATCACGCTTTTCAGTGGGTTCATGGGTTTCGCGTGGGTGCTTATCGCGTGGGCGCTCACCGGGTCGCCGACCGCCTATACCGACACCGAACTCGCCTGGCGAGCGGCCTACGTCGGCTATCAGCAGTTGTTGCCCTTTACCCCGTGGCTTCAGGCAGCGGGCTTCTGGGGCCCGCAGTCGGGGCTGCCGGTGCCGCTACTCATTGTGCTGCTCGCGCTCATGGTTGCGGGCTTCTTCGCCCTGATGTTCATTCCCGCCGTCAAGCGCCTCGGCCCAGACCTGCGGTTCTGGATCCTGAGCTACGCGCTCTACCTGCTCGCCGTATTCTTCCCGCAGTCGAGCACCTTCCGGCTGCTGGTTCCCGAGTTCCCGTTGCTTGGTGCGCTCGCCCAGCCGCGTGCCCTGTGGTACCGGATCGGCATCATCCTGTTGTGTATCGCAGGGCAGTGGGAGTGGATCCATATCGCCTGGGCGGTCGACGGATACGACTGGACACCGCCCTGATATTTGGGGGATGTCACGGCACGCTCCCAGAATGCGGGATAATAGGTGAGTATCCGTTTTGAAAGGGGACTACTCATGGCAGCCATGAAACCGAGGACCGGTGACGGGCCAATGGAGGCTGTCAAGGAAGGTCGCCTCATCATCGTCCGCGTGCCCCTGGAGGGCGGCGGTCGTCTCGTCGTATCAGTTAACGACGCCGAGGCCCGCGAACTGCACGATGCGCTCGCCGGAGTTGTCGCGACCGCGTAGCGCGCTGGAGCTTCAAGAATCGCGCTAGCGATTCCGCGCCGACAAAGCCTGCGATATCGGTTTATTCAGCGACTTTCGTCAGCAGTAGCAGGCCGTCGCCGACCGGTGACAGCGCGCTGATCACGGCATCCGACTCGGCGATCTCGC